>JBKJNP010000223.1:0-16087 GCA_046593565.1 Sphingomicrobium sp.
GTAAATCTGCTGGGCGAAATCGCGCGCGCCGATGATCGCCGCGCCGGAGCCGGTCAGCTGGGCGATGAAGGAGGTTGGTGGTCCGGCCTATCTCGCCCAGCTGACCGGCTCCGGCGCGGCGATCATCGGCGCGCGCGATTTCGCCCAGCAGATTTATGACCTCGCGCTGCTCCGCTCGCTGGTCGCGGTCGGCCGCGACATGGTCGAGGGTGCGCTCGACACATCCGAAGAAGTCTCACCGCTCACGCAGATCGAGCGTGCGGAAGGCGAGCTGTACCGAGTCGCCGAACAGGGCGGCGGCGAGAGCAAGGTCAAGAGCTTCGGCGAGGCGACCAAGCTGGCCATCGAGCAGGCCGAACGCGCGCTCAATTCGGGTGGCCATCTGAGCGGGGTGACCACCGGTCTCGACGGGATCAACAGCAAGATCGGCGGGCTCCACCGCTCCGACTTGCTGATTCTCGCCGGACGCCCGGGCATGGGCAAGTCATCGCTTGCCACCAACATGGCGTTCGCCGCGGCGCAGCGGTTCCTCCGCGACCAGGAAGACGGGATCGACCCCGCCAAGTCGGCCGGCGCCCCGGTCGCGATCTTCAGCCTGGAAATGTCGGCCGACCAGCTCGCCACCCGCATCCTGTCCGAAGAATCGGGGATCAGCAGCGAGAATCTCCGTATGGGCAAGATCAGTCAGCAGGAATTCCGTCAGCTGGCCCGCGCCGCCGCTGACCTGCAGACCCTGCCGCTGTACATCGACGACACGCCCGGCCTGACCATCGCTGCGCTGCGCACCCGCGCCCGGCGGCTCAAGCGGCAGAAGGGCATCGGCATGGTGGTGATCGATTACCTCCAGCTGCTGCAGGGTTCGGGCAAGGGTTCGAGCGAAAACCGGGTTCAGGAAATTTCCGAGATCAGCCGCGGGTTGAAGCAATTGGCCAAGGAGCTCGACCTGCCGGTGCTGGCGCTGTCGCAATTGAGCCGCGCGGTCGAGCAGCGCGAAGACAAGCGACCGCAACTGTCCGATTTGCGCGAATCCGGCTCGATCGAGCAGGACGCCGACATCGTCCTGTTTATCTATCGCGAGGATTATTACGTCGCAGCGCGCGAGCCCAAGCGGCCGATGGACGGCGACGATGCCAAGGTGTTCGAAGCCTATGAGCAATGGCAGCGCGACATGGAGCGAGTCTATGGCACCGCCGAACTGCTGGTCGCCAAGCAACGCCACGGCGCCACCGGCAAGGTCAAAATGAAGTTCGACAGCCGGATTACCAAATTCAGCGATCTCGCCGACGACAGTTTCCTGCCGGAACTTCGCACCTGAAAGAAACGGCCGGCCATCCCTGGGGATGACCGGCCGAAACTTTAGCCGTCACTTCGGGCCTAGCCCGAGGCGCTAGCGCTTAGCCGCGTTCCGGCTCAGGCGCCGGCGGCGGCGGCGGCGGCGGCGGCGGGCACATGTCCGACGCCAGGATCACCGAACCGTCCGAGCAAGTCTGCGTCGGCGGGGGCGGCGGCGGCGGGGGCGGGGGCGGAGGCGGCGGGGGCGGCGGGGGCAGAGCTTCTTCGCCACCACCAAAGTTGAAGATCAGGCTCGCCAGCAGGCTGTGCGAGCGGAACTTCTGCTCGAAGTCGGGCAGCAGCACGGCGTTGGTCGTGGTGACCACCGGGGTGGTGCCGACGATGACGGCGTCGCCATTGCCGTTAACGGCGATGGGATCTTCCGCGAAGTTCAGCTTGCCTGTCTGGAAGTAACGATATTTCAGGCCCAGATCGATGTTGCGGCTGACCGCATAACGGGCCCCGACGATGCCCTGGAATGCCCAGGCACTGTCGGTATCGCCAAACGCCTTGGCCTTGGCGCGACCGGCGCCGGCACCGACGTAGAACGACAGGCCGTCTTCGTCACCGAAATCGACCAGGCCGTTAACCATCGCCGACCAGACCTTGATGTTGCCATTGAGGTCGAAATCGTCGGACGAGAGAGCGGCTTGACCCGGTGCGCCCGGATCGCCCGCGCCCGACGGACGATTGAGCGCCAGGTTGAGCGCGGCGATGTCGCTATCGTCGATCTCGAAATCGTTGACCTTGGCCTTCTTGTAGCCAATTTCGCCTTCGAGGCGGAACATGCCGAAGTCGTAGCCGATGATCGCGTCGACATCGATGCCGCGCTTGTAATCGACGCCGAACATGTCTTCGAAATTGGTGTCGGCCGGGGCAGATGCCGCGGGTGTCCCCGGAACCTGTGTGGTGGTGAAGTCGGCGAAGACATCGGCATCATTGTCCTTGGGGAACAAGACGCCGCCTTCGATACCGACATAGACCGATCCGTCGCGGGCCATGGCCGGCGAGGCCGACAAAACTGCTGCGACCGCGGTCGCGGCCAGTAGGTAATTACGCATGTTTTCTCCTTGATGCACTCCGCTTGCGGGAGGCGGTCATCAAACTTCGCAGGTGCAGCAAAGTTTCATCGATTGGTGAATAAGGCCGTTCCTGTGGCATTCATGTCACAGCTCTTAACCATGCCGCTCCGACTGGCGCCGCGATCCGGCGTTTCGGCGACAGCGATTGGCACAAGGGATTGAAGCGCATGGCAGATTCCGGCACTATCGGCGCTTCCAGCTACTCACCCGGATCCAGGGGACGATGATGCGTTTGCGGGCTATTCTACTGACGGCGGTCGCCGCCACGTTGATCGCTTCGGCCCCGGCCGAGGCCAAGAAAAAGAAGCAGCTGCCGGTCGCGCCGCCGCCGGCGCCGCAGGTCGCGCTTCCGGCTTCGGCCAATGGCGTCACCGTGCGCTATTATTACGAGCGCCGCCAATATCGGGCGATCTGGTTTGGCGCCAAGGGCGGCGATGCGGCCATCTCGCAGCTGATGACTATCCTCCGCCGCGCCCCGGTCGACGGCTTTGCCAATGGCCCAACCGTCGCCGCCACCGTCGAAGCGACGGTCCAGCGCGCCCGCGCCTCCAACGACCCGATGCAGGTCAAGGCGGCCGAATTGGCCCTGTCCGCGGCCTGGGTCGATTATGTCCAGTCGCTCAAGCGCCCCTCGTCCAATGTCATCTACGGCGACCCGGCGCTGGCGCAATCGGCGCCGCATGTCGATCGTACCCTGGCGCTGGCCGAAGCCTCGCCGTCGCTCGCCCAGCACCTCGCCTCGGTGTCGGCGGTCAATCCTTATTATTCCGCGATCCGCGACGTCGCCATTGCCGAAGCTGCCGCCAATGGCGGCCGTGCGTCGGACAAGGCGTCGCTCAATCTGGAGCGAGCGCGGATCATTCCGGGCAATGGCAAATATATCCTCGTCAATTCGGCCGAGCAGCGTCTCCATATGATGGAAGGCGGCCAGTCGGTCGGCTCGATGAAGGTCGTCGTCGGCAGCAAGAAGAAATATGGCTTGCCGACCCCGATCATCGCCAGCACCATGTATTACGCTATCGCCAATCCCTATTGGCATGTGCCGGACCATTTGATCCGCAAAACCGCCGCGCCCGGGGTGGTCAAGGGTGGCGAGGCCTATCTCAAGTCGCGCGGTTATGAGATTATTTCCGATTTCAGCGAGCATCCGCAAATCCTGCCGGCCTCTTCGGTTGACTGGAAAGCGGTCGTTGCCGGAACTGCCAAAGTGCTGCTTCGCCAGAGGCCGAACGGTCAGAATTCGATGGGCAAGATGAAATTCCCCTTCCCCAACAAGGAAGGCATCTACCTTCACGACACCCCGACCCGCGAATATTTCGCGCTCGCCGACCGCGCAATGAGCAACGGTTGCATTCGGGTCGAGGATTATCGCCGGCTCGCCAACTGGCTGTTCGGTCGCGATATCGCGGCGGTGGGCAGCGCACCGGAACAGCATGTCGCCATGACCCGCGGTGTGCCGGTCTATGTCACCTATCTGACGATGGTGCCGGGCGCGACCGGAATGACTTCGTTCGAGGATCGCTACGGCTGGGATCGGCCGGGTGTTCTCGCGGGCGGAATGGATACTACGGTTGGATCGCCGATGGCGGTGGCCGTCGGCGGGGTCGGAAGCGCTAATTAAGCTTTAGCTGTCGGTCGGCACACAAGCGTCGCGCAGCCCCTCGGGGACCGCGGCGCGGGACAGTTCGCTCTCGCTGCTGGTGACCGGATAGGCGCAATAATCGGCGGCGTAGAAGGCGCTCGGGCGATGGTTGCCGCTCAGGCCAATACCACCAAACGGCGCATTTGAAGGCGCGCCGTTGGTCGGCTTGTTCCAGTTGATCACGCCGGCGCGGACGTTGGCCCAGAACTTGTCGTACATCGCCGGCGTACCACCGACCAGGCTGGCCGCCAGGCCGAAGCGGGTATTGTTGGCCTCGTCGATCGCGGCGTCGAAGTCCTTGACCCGGATGATCTGCAACACCGGTCCGAACATTTCCTCGTCGGGCCGGTCCTTGGCGTCGGTCACGTCGATCAGCGCCGGGGTGAGGTAAGGCCGCTCCTCATGCGGTCGGTCGAGCCGGCGGATCGGCTTTCCGCCCTTCATCATCAGCGCCATATATTGTGACTGCAAATGATCGGCGGCGGCGAGGTCGATCACCGGTCCCATGAACGGCTGCGGATCGGCATGGGGATGGTCGACAATTATCCGGTCGATCAACTTTACCATGGCGTCGATCAGCGGTCCCTCGGCTCCATCCTCGACGATCAGGCGGCGCGCCGCGGTGCAGCGCTGACCGGCGGAGAGATAGGCCGACTGGACCGCGATCATCGCCGCCGCCTCAATGTCCGCGGCCTGCCACACCACCAAAGGATTATTGCCGCCGAGCTCGAGCGCCAGCATCTTGTGCGGCATCTCGGCATATTGTTTGTGCAGCGCCATGCCGGCCCGCGCCGATCCGGTGAATAGCAATCCGTCGATCCCGGGCTGCCCGGCAAGCGCCTTGCCCTGCTCGGGTCCGCCGATCAGCACCCGCACCACGCCCTCGGGAATCCCCGCCGCGCGGAAACAATCAACCAGGAACACTCCCGTTGCCGGGGTCTTTTCCGACGGTTTGAAGACGATTGCATTGCCCGCGATCAGCGCCGGTACGATGTGGCCGTTGGGCAGATGCGCGGGAAAATTATACGGGCCGAGTACCGCCAGCACGCCATGTGGTTTATGGCGCACCGCGACCTTGCTGCCGAGCGCCGCCTCGACTTTGCGCATCGGGGTTCGCTCAAGATAGGCATTGGCTGAAATCTCGACCTTGCCCACTACAGCGCCGACTTCGGTCCGCGCTTCCCAATAGGGCTTGCCGGTCTCGCGACTGATGATGTCGGCAAAGTCCTGCTCGCGCGATCGCACTTCATTGGCGAAGCGGCGCATTGCCTCGATCCGGTAGGAGATGCTGTGCGCCGCCCATTCGGGCCAGGCCGCGCGCGCCGTCGCAACCTCGGCCGCTGCGTCGCCGATCTCGCCCGCCCACACCTCATCGCCGGTCGCCGGTTCGGTCGAAATCAGCCTGTCGGTCAAACCTTTACTCCGGGAGCAACAATGCGCGGCAACCACCATGCCCGCGAGATCGGGTCAAGTGCAAGGCGACCTCATGGCGTCACGGTCATCGCGCTCCCTCGGCGCACTTTCCAACGACGTTACGCGTCGCCGGAACCTTGGCGCGCCTCCCCTCGGCGCACTTTCCAAGGACGCTACGCGTCGCCGGAACCTTGGTGCGCCTCGCCCATCCGCCGGATCGCTGCGATCTTCGCCTCGAACGGGCCCCAGTCATCGCCATCCGCGATTCCCGCCCAGATCGCCTCGACCTCCTCGATATGCATGGAACATGGTCCATCATCGCGCCAATAGTCATGGTCCAGCGCACCGGGCAGCGCGGTTCGACACCGGATCAAGCCAGCCAATGCGGCATCGCCGCCGTCTGGCACCCGCCCGCCGCGCCAGTCGAAGAAAAAGCGGTCAATCGTCGCTTCCTGCCGCCGAAGCACGATCAGCATCGCCGACACGAGCTCGCGATCCTGTGCGTCGTCCGGCGCAATTCCCAACCGCCGAACGAGCGCCGCGACCAGCGCTTCCTCTAAACGCACCGGCCACCCGTTCAGCGTCTCGGCCAAAGCTGGTCCTTCGGCGACCAGTGCCAGGCACCCGCCAAGCTGTGCCAGGTCCCAGTGAATCGCCTCGGGCTGGCGACCAAATGCATAGAGTCCGCCATGATCGAAATAAGCGGCGACGATTTCCTCGTTCCAGGTCGGCGCGAACCGCCAAGGACCATAATCGAAGCTCTCGCCGGTGATGTTGATATTGTCACTGTTGAGCACGCCATGGACGAACCCTGCGGCGAGGTAGCTGGCGGCCAGGGTCGCGGTCCGCGCCGCCACCAGTTCGAACAGGCGGAGCGGATCGTCGGTGTTCTCGCCGTATAGTTGGCGCAGACAATAAGACGACAGCGCCGCGATCCCGGCCGTATCTTCGAGAAAGGCCGACCGCTGAAAACTGCCAATCCGGATATGCCCATGGCTCAGCCGGGTCAGCACCGCCGATCGCGTCGGCGACGGCTCGTCGTTGCGCTGTAGCTCTTCACCGGTCTCGATGAGCGCGAAGCTCTTCGACGTCTCGACCCCCAGCGCCTCGAGCATCTCGGTCGCCAGCACCTCGCGCACTCCGCCCTTGAGCGTCAGCCGGCCATCGCCGAACCTGCTGTACGGCGTCTGTCCCGAGCCTTTTGTGCCGAGGTCGAGCAGTCGCCCGCTATCATCGCGCAATTGTGCGAACAGGAAACCGCGCCCGTCGCCGATGTCGGGATTATACTGGCGAAACTGGTGTCCGTGATAGCGCAGCGCCAGTGGCTGCGTCAGATTGTTCGTCAGCGGCTCGAAGCGCCCGAAATGCCGTAGCCAGGCCGCATCATCCAACTCCAGCCCGACCCGAGCCGCCCAGCCGCGGTTGGCAAATCGCAGGATCGTGTTCGGAAATTCCGCAGCCTCAACCGGGTCGAAGAAGGTCTCGCCAAGCGCCAGGATCGCCAGATCGGGACGATAGGGTTGCAGGCGGGCCATCGCCTCGCGATAGGGGAGGGCGTGCAGTGGGGGAAGCGTGATGGCGACATGGACCGATCGATATTGGAATAGCGCCGATGGCGTGAAGCTCCACTATCGCGACCATGAAGGCGATCGCGACCGATCGCCGATCCTGTGCATCCCCGGCCTGACCCGCAATGCGCGCGATTTTGAGCCGGTCGCGGACCGCTTCGCCGGCGACTGGCGGGTGATTTCGATCGATTTGCGCGGGCGAGGTGGCAGCGCGTTCGATCCCAATCCGGCCAATTACAAGCCGATGGTCTATGTCGCCGATATCCTGAAATTGCTCGACCAGCTGGGAATTGCCGACGCAGTGTTCGTCGGTACGTCGCTTGGCGGAATTTGCACCATGGCGCTGGCGCTGACCGACCGCGAGCGGATCGCCGGCGCGTTGCTCAACGATGTAGGCCCGGTGATTGATATGGCCGGGATCGACCGCATCGGAACGTACGTCGGCAAGGAAGTGCGCTTCGCCAGCTGGACCGATGCAATCGACCAGTTGGCAGAGCGCAACCACGACATCTATCCGGACTATCAAAGGCCCGACTGGGAACGCTTCGTCCGCCGCCTGGCGCGCGAGGATGACGACGCGGTGATATTTGATTACGATATGCGCATCGCCGACAACTTCGAGAGCGCCGCTTCGGCCCCGGACGTCTGGCCGCTGTATGAAGCGCTCGACGGGCGCCCGGTGACGATCCTGCGCGGCGAATTGTCCGACCTGCTAAGCGCCGACGTTGCCACGCGGATGGCGACCGCAATCGACGATGTCGAGCTAGTCATCGTCCCGCGGGTCGGCCACGCCCCCAGCTTCGACGAGCCCGAAAGCCTTGCTGCGCTCGATCGCCTGCTGGCCCGTGTGCTCGAGGTACAAAAAAAGGGGCAGCAATAGCCGCCCCTTTCTCCGTCGATGTCGGAATCGCTTAGAAGCGGAGACCGGCGCCGATCATGGTCTGGTACAGGTCGAGACCGTACTGATAGTTGCCGTAGCGCTGCTCGAGCTTGACGTAGGCCTTCGAACCAATCGCAAGTTCGCCGCCAACGGCGAGGCGGAAGCCGTCGACGTTCACGCCGAACACGCGAATGTTCGAATAACCACCGGCGACATAAAGCAGGGCCTTGTCGCCGACGCGCGCACCGGCACGAGCGGTCAACGCGAGCTCGCGCTTGATGTCCTTGCTGTCTTCGATCTCGGCGGTGATGCCGAGGATTGCGCCACCAGCGGCGAAGTCGTAACCGACGTCGGCGCCGTAGGTGAAGGCCTCAGTGCCAAAGATGTTGTCATCGGCGAAGCCGACGTTCACGCCGACGCGCGGGCCGGTGAAAGTCGGGGCGGCGTCCTGCGCCATCGCGGGAGCGGCAACGAAAGCGGTCGCGGCAAGCGCGAGCGAAAGAATACGGTTCACAAATACCTCTTATTTTTTCAAAAATGGAGCCACAGGATCGCGGGCTCCGTGGGCCTATTATGGTCAAATCTATCCCTGGTCTACCGCCGTTGGTCGAAAAGACACAGGCGATGCGCGGACGCCACTATTCGTTATGGTGCCGGTTTTTAATCTGCCAGCCGCGCCAGCTTGGCCAGCGCCGCCGGATCACCCTCACTGGGGGAAATTGTGGCTGCAAACGTGCCGGCTTTGTCGATCAGGAAGACGGTCGCGGTATGGTCGACCGCATAATCGGCGCCGGGCTGCGGCACCTTTTCCGAATAGACGCCAAATTGCTTCTTCACGCCCTCGATCGCCGGGGTTGATCCGGTCAGCGCGATCACCGGCGTTCCGAACAGGCCTGCATAACGGGCCATTTCGGCCGGCGTGTCGCGCTCGGGATCAACCGAAACCAGGACGATGGCAAAGGCATCGGCGCCCTTGCCCAACTGGCTGCGGAGCCGTGCCAGCCGCGCCAGCGTAGTCGGGCAAACGTCGGGGCAATGGGTGAAGCCGAAGAACAGGGCATAGGGTTTGCCCGCAAGTCGCTCGCTGGAGAATGGCTGGCCGTCGCTTCCCGTCAGCAAAAACGCCCCGCCGACTTCGCTCATCGACTGGCTGCTGGCGATCGGCGCACCGGATGGCGGAGATCGAAGCGCGATTACCAGTCCGGCGATCGCTGCCAGCCCGACCAACACCCATGAGGCGATCCGGATCTTGCCCAGGCTCATCGCGGCCCGCCCACCGGCGCATTGACCTCGACCAGCCCCTGCCGTTCAAAGCGGAGCGACAGCCGGACATTCGATCCCGTCGCCAGCGGCTTGACGAGATCCTGGATCATCACATGCTTGCCACTGGCCGACAGAAGGACCCGCCCGCGCGCGGGTATCTCGATCCCACCCTCCATCAACCGCATCCGCATAATGTCGCCGTCCATCGTGGTTTCGTGCAGGCTTGCGCGACCTACACCGTCCGCAGCCACCGTCAGCAATCGATCGTGCCCGCCGCTATTGGCCAGAGTGAAATAGGCCGCGGCCGACGATGGAAGGGCAATGACGCGTGCCTCGCTGACGGTCACCAGCGGCGCAGGTTCCTCCGCCGTGCAGCCGCCGAGCAGGGCCGCGGCGAACAGCAAAATCGCAATGTTCACCGTCAATTGCCTTGACGCTGTTCGACCGGAGAGTGAGGAGCTTGGCAAGGTTTTGCGGGCGTACTTCCTATCCATGCAAGCTGCGCAATGCGTCTTCGAAGCCTTCGACGGCCCCGGAACACACACCGAGCACGGTCGCCTCATCGCATCCATCGCCGGTGACATAGGCATGGCCCATCATCGAATCGATATAGATGGATTCCCCGACCTCAAGCGTGACCGGGTCGTAGAATTCGGTGTGCACGACGATCCGCCCGCTGATCACATAAATGACTTCCTCGCCCTCGTGGTGGACCAGTTCGCCAAACTGTTCGATCGTTTTTGCCCGGATGCGGGTGATGATCGGCACCATGCGCTTGCGACGCAATTCGGTGTTCAGGTAGTAATAATCGTAATTGTCGGTCTTGACCCGAAACGCGTCTTCGATCCGGCCGATGCTGCGGCGCGCCATGACCCGCGGCTCGATGGCTTCCCCGTTGGTCGCGAACAGGTCGGACATCGGGATTTTGAGTTGCACGCTGACCTGCTGCAATTTGTCGTAGGACAGGGTCAGGCGATCATGTTCGACCTTCGACAGGGTCGACAGCGGAATGCCGCAATTGGCGCTCATCTCCTTCAGGGTCCAGCCGAATCGCGCCCGCAAAGCCCGCATGACCGAGCCCAGGCTGGGGTGCTTTAAACTTACAGGACTTCCGACCGACACCGCTGACAATTCTCCAATCAGGATATGTATAGCCCAATTAGGACTTCAGTTGGAAACTACGACGCTATGGCGGCGCGCGCAACCACATGTGACCCCAGATTATATCCCGGTTCAGCGGCAGATTTGAGGTTGGAGGCCCGAGCCGGAATCGAACCGGCGTGCGGGGATTTGCAGTCCCCTACGTAACCACTCCGCCATCGGGCCTCACGGAGCGCGGAAATGGGCGGACGCTCCCGGCTTGTCAACCGCCTGTAAGGCCCCATCTATTCGCGACCGGCAGCGCTTTTCGACGGGCGGCGGTGGGTTCAGCTTGGCGCAACGCCATAGGGCCGATAAGAGCGACCTTGAATGCTGACTGTATTACTGGCATATAACAGTCGAAGCGATTGAGGTGACATGTCCGATTCCGCCGCCAATTTTGACGCTGCCCGCCGGCTAATGGTTGCCAGCCAGCTCCGGCCGCAGGGCGTGACCGATGCGCGCGTGCTCGCCGCAATGGGTGCGGTTCCGCGGGAAGATCATGTCCCGGCCAACCAACAGGCGCTGGCCTATGGCGACCGGCCGCTGAAGCTCGACGACGGTTCGCCGATGATGCCCCCGGCCGAACTTGGCCTTTTGCTCACTCGGCTCGCGCCGCTTCCTGGCGAGCGCGCGCTCGTGGTCGGAGGGGGTGGGAGCTATGCCGCCGCGCTCCTGCGTCACATCGGGCTCGACGTCGAGACCGCCCCCGACGGCTCGAATGTTGTCGACCTGATCTTGGTCGAAGGTGCGATCGAGCATCTACCCGCAACGCTGACTCGTCGCCTTTCGCAGGATGGCCGGGTTGGCGCGGCTATCGTCGAGGACGGGGTAACCCGTCTCGCCACCGGTCGCGCCATGGCGTCATCCGCCGGCCAGTCTGTCGGTTTCACCAGTTTCGCCGAAGCGCAGGTTCCCGTCCTGCCCGGCTTCAGCAGCGCTCCGGCGTTCGCTTTCTAACGCATTGGAGATCAAGTGAAGCGTCACCTCCTGACCGGCACGCTGATTGCCGCATTCGCCGTCTCCGCCGCTTCGGCCGACACGCTGCGCGAGGCATTGAACGCCACCTATCGCGGCAACCCGACCCTGACCGGCCAGCGCGAGGCGCTCAAGGTCACCGATTCGACCGTCGCCATCGCCCGCGCCGCGGGTCGTCCGCAGGTGTCGGCCACGGTCGGTGTCAACCGCGATCTGACCTCAAGCGGAGCGCTGGCCCGGCTCGGCAAGGGGCCCTACCTCACCGGCGGCGTCGACTTGAGCTATCCTCTGTTCAACGGCGGCAGCGTGCGCAACTCGATCACCGCCGCCAAGACGAGGGTTGAAGCCGGCCGGGCTACCTTGCGCGCGGTCGAAGGCGATATATTTACCGAGGCGGTCGCTGCCTACATGGACGTCATCCGCGACCGCTCGATTGTCGAATTGAACGAGAATCAGGTGAAAGTGCTCGGCACCAACCTCGAGGCCGCACGCGACCGGTTCGAGATCGGCGACGTCACCCGCACCGACGTCGCCCAGTCCGAAGCGCGCCAGGCGCTTGCTCAAAGCGACCTGGAGAGGGCGCGCGGACGACTGACGACGAGCGAGGAAAATTACCGCCGCGTGATCGGTCTGCGGCCCGGCGTGCTTGCCCCGCCGCCGCCATTGCCGCCGCTTCCGACTTCGGCCGACCAGGCGGTGCAGATCGCGCTCGCCAACAATCCCGATTTCATCGCCATCACCCGCCAGGCCGAGGCCGCGCGCTACGATATTCGCGTTGCCGAGGCGGCGCGGCTGCCGACCGTGTCGGGGGTCGCGTCGGGCGATTACGTCAATACGTTGGCCGGCGAAACCGGCGGCGCGCCGCGCGCCGGAACCGCCACCAGCATTGGTGTCCAGGGCCGGATCCCCCTCTACTCTGGTGGTCTTCCCGCGGCGCGCATCGCACAGAGCATCGCGCTCGAGGCGCAGACGCTAGAGCAGCGTGTCGCTACCGAGCGGGCGGTGATTTCTAACACCCGTTCGGCGTTCGCCACTTATTATGCGGCGCAGGGCGCAATTGCCTCGAACCAGGTGGCGGTCAAAGCCAATGAATTGGCACTGGAGGGCGCGCGCGCGGAAAACAGTGTCGGCACGCGGACCATCCTCGAAGTACTCAATGCCGAGCAGGAATTGCTCAATGCCCAGGTAGCGCTGGTTACCGCGCGGCGCGACAGCTACGTCGCCGGCTTCCAATTGCTCAACGCCATGGGCCAGGCCGAGGCCGACGATCTTGGGCTCGACGGCGGGCCGCTATACGATCCGCTCGGCAATTATCGCAGCGTCGCCGGCAATTGGAATGACTGGTCGACCCCGCGCCGCCGCCCGGCGACCGCGACCAGCACCGCGACCCCGCAGGAACAACCGCAGGTCTTGGTTTCGACGCCGCGATAGGCGATAGAGCGGCGATGCAAAGCCCGCGCGAGCCATCGATGGAAGACATACTCGCTTCGATCAAGCGGGTGATCGCCGAGGAAAAGGAATTGCGCGCCGCGGTCCCGCCGCCCCAACCTTCGCTCGACCCCGAGTCGATCGACGACGAAGAAGCGGAGGAGGATATCCTCGAGCTCGACCATCCGGTCGAATCCGAGCCGCCGCTCGATACCGGCCCGCCATTGCTCGACGAGACCGCTGCCGACAGCAGCCGGGCCAAACTTGAACAGCTGACGAATGTCGCCGCCGCCGCGCCGCCCCCGCCTACGGTCAATCCGCTCGAGGAAATGCTGCGCGACATGCTTCGCCCGGCGTTGAAGCAATGGCTCGACGAGCATCTTCCGCGGATCGTCGACGAACATGTTCGTCGCGAGATCAGCCGGATCACGGGCAAGCCGCTCTAGACTGGCGCACGTAGGTGGCGCTTGCTAGGCAGGCGTCCATGAACCGCCTCCTGCTCGCCGCCACCGTTGCGGCCGCCGCCCTCGTCTCCACCCCCGCGCTGGCCCGGCCAATGACCGCAGCCGACATGCACATGATGCAGCGGCTTGGTGCGCCTTCGATCTCGCCTGACGGCCGCACCGCTATTTTCACCTTGTCGACCACCGACATGAAGGCGAACAAGCGCAGCAACCCGCTGATGATGCTCGACTTGACCCGGCCCGCCGCGCCGCGCGCGATTCCCGGCCTGACCAAAGGCGCGCATGATGCAATATTCGGGGCCGACGGCGCGATCTGGTATCTCGCCCCGGTCAAGGACCGCGACCAGCTCCACCGCATGACACTCGGCGGCAAGCCCGCTGTCCTGTCCGATTTCGGTGCCGATATTTCGGGGTTCAAGGTCAGCGCCGACCGCAGCCGCGTGATTATCTGGGCTGACACCCGCGATTGTCCCGATATCGCCTGCGCGGCGACCACCTTCCCCGCCAAGCCGGCTGGCAGCGCGCGGGTCTATGAGCAGCTATTTGTCCGCCACTGGGATACGTGGGCCGAGCCCGGCGTCAAATCGCGCATCTTCAGTTACAAGATCGTCGGCGGCAAGCTAACTGGCATGGGCACCCGCGTCACCGGCGCATTGGTCGGCGACACCCCGTCCAAGCCGTTCGGCGGCGGCGAGGAGATCGACATTTCGGCCGACGGGCGCACCGTCTATTTCGCGCTTCGTGAGGCGGGCCGGATCGAGCCTACCTCGACCAATCTCGATATCTTCATGGCCCCCGCCGACGGCTCGGCCGCGCCGGTCAATTTGACTGCGCCCAACGGCGGCACCGACACGCTGCCGACCCTGTCGCCCGACGGCCGCACTTTGGCGTACATGTCGATGGCCCGCGCCGGCTACGAGGCCGACCGCCAGGTGCTGATGCTGCGCGATCTCGCCACCGGCCGCACCCGCGCGCTGACCGACAAGTGGGATCGCTCGGTCGGTTCGATCGCGTGGAGCAAGGACGGCCGGAGCCTGCTGATCACCGCCGAAGACACGATGGAAGCGCCGATCTGGACCGTCGATGCCGCCTCCGGCCAAGTCACCCGCCTGACTGGTGACGGCCATGCTGGCAACGTCATCCCGATGCCCGGTGGTGGCGCGATCTACACCCAGAATAGCATCCTCGCCCCCGACGATCTGTTCCGCGTCACGTCGCGCGGGGTCATCGGCCGCCTGACCGACGTCAACCGCGCCCTGCTCGCCCAGCTCGACCCGGTCAGCTTCGAGAAATTCGCCTTCAAGGGCGCCAGTAATAACCAGGTGTGGGGCTTCAAATTGAAGCCCGCCGGCCCGCGCAATGCCGCCTCGGCCGACAAGCTGCCGATCGCCTTCGTCGTCCACGGCGGACCGCAGGGCAGCTTCGGCAATGGCTGGTCCTACCGTTGGAATTCGCGGCTGCTGAGCTCGCCCGGTTATGCCGTGGTCAGCGTCGATTTCCACGGCAGCACCGGCTACGGCCAGGGCTTCACCGACAGCATCACCAACGATTGGGGCGGAAAGCCGCTCGAGGATCTGAAGCGCGGCCTCGCCTTCGCCACCGCGCAGGACCCGCAGCTCGATGCCAACAACGCCTGCGCGCTTGGCGCCAGCTACGGCGGCTACATGATGAACTGGATCGCCGGCCAGTGGCCCGACCGCTTCAAATGCCTGATCCAGCACGACGGCGTGTTCGACGCCCGCGCCATGGCCTACGAAACCGAGGAATTATGGTTCGACGAGTGGGAACATGGCGGCAAGACCTATTATGAGGACCCCGCCGCATTCGAGCGCTGGAACCCGGTCAACCATGTTGCCAAGTGGAAAACCCCGATGCTGGTGATCACCGGCGAAAAGGACTTCCGCATTCCCTACACGCAGGGCCTGGCCAGCTTCACCGCCCTCCAGCGCCGCGGAATCCCGTCCAAGCTTTTGGTGTTCCCCGACGAGAATCATTGGGTGCTGAAGCCGAAGAATTCGATCCAGTGGTACGACAATGTATTCGGCTGGATGAACCAGTACATGGGGCCGAGCGCGCGCTGAGGTTGAAGCGATGCGCGTCGCCGTCTAGGCGGCGCGCATGACCGAGCTCGCCAAGACCTTCGACCCCGCGGCAATCGAATCGCATTGGTACGCTTATTGGGAGGCCGCGGGCCTGTTCCGCCCCGATCGCCCGGCCGCGACCCCGTTCACCATCGTCATGCCACCCCCCAACGTCACCGGCAGCCTGCACATCGGCCACGCGCTCGACATCACACTGCAAGACATCCTCACCCGCATCGCGCGGATGCAGGGCAAGGATGCGTTGTGGGTGGTCGGCACCGACCATGCCGGCATCGCCACCCAGATGGTGGTCGAACGCCAGCTCGACCTCGAGCAGAAGAAGCGCACCGATTTTTCGCGAGAAGAATTCATCGACCGCGTGTGGGAATGGAAAAAGGAAAGCGGCGGCCAGATCACCCAGCAGCTGCGCCGCCTCGGTGCCTCGTGCGACTGGTCGAACGAGCGCTTCACCATGGACGAGGGCTTTTCGAAAGCCGTCACCCATGTGTTCGTTGAGCTTCACAAACGCGGGTTGCTCTATCGCGACAAGAGGCTGGTCAATTGGGACCCGCATTTCCAGACTGCGATCAGCGATCTCGAGGTCGAAACCCGCGACACCGCCGGCAAATTCTGGACTTTGCGCTACCCGCTGGCCGACGGCTTGGGCTTCATTGAGGTGGCCACCACGCGGCCCGAGACGATGCTCGCCGACATGGCGGTCGCGGTCCACCCGACCGATGAGCGCTACGCTGCGTTGGTCGGCAAGATGATCAAGCTGCCGATCACCGGCCGCGCAGTGCCGATCGTCGCCGACGA
>JBKJNP010000056.1:0-3710 GCA_046593565.1 Sphingomicrobium sp.
CTGTCGCTGCCACGCGAAATCGGGCTGCACCCGGAAAGCGGGCTGATGATCAGCGCGTCGATCGGGCGCTACGGGCCGTATCTGCTGCACGATGGCAAATATGCCCGGCTGTCGACCAGCCTGGAGGTGTTCGAGACGGGGATGAATGCCGCAGTGGTCAAACTGGCCGAAGCGGCGGCGTCGAAAGGGCAGCGCGGAAGCGCCCGGGAGCCGCTCTCGGTGCTTGGCGCGCATCCGGAAAGCGGCAAGGAAATCAAGGTGATGGAGGGCAAATATGGCCCCTACGCCAGCGACGGGACGACCCATTCCACCTTGCCCAAGACCGCCGATCCGAAGGCCGTGACGCTGGACGAAGCGGTGGCCTTGATCGACGCCAAGGCCGCCAAGGGTCCGGTCAAGAAGGGGGGGCGGAAAGCGCCTGCGAAGTCTGGCCGCAAGCCCGGCAAGTCGGCTCCGAAGAAATCCTCAGCTGGCGCCAGGAAAGCGTAAGTCCGTCGAACAGGTGCAGCGTGCCTGCGGGGTCGTCGCCGATGCCGGTAATGGCGCGGATTGCGAGCAAAGCGGCGAAGCTGCCGACGGTCGCGGTCAACGCGCCGAGCACGCCGAGTTCGGCGCAGGTATCGCAATCGTCGGTGTCAAACGCATCGCCGACGAAGCAGCGGTAACAAGGGCGCGCGTTGAACAGGGCGATTTGCCCCTGGAACTGCTGCGCGGCGGCGCTGAGCAAAGGCAAGCCGAGCGCGACGCAAGTGTCGCTGACCAATAAGCGCGTGGCGAAATTGTCGGTGCCGTCGATCACCAGATCGTGACCGGCGAGCAGTTCGGCGGCGTTGCTGGCGTCAACCCGCTCTTCGATGCTGGTGAGGCCGACATGCGGGTTGCGGGCCATGGCGAAATGGCTGGCGAGCCGCGCCTTGGCCATGCCGACCTGGCCGGTGTTGAAGATCGGCTGGCGCTGGAGGTTGGATAACTCGACCCGGTCACCGTCGATGATGGTGAGGTGACCGATGCCCGCCCCGGTCAGCGCCGGAATGACCGCAGTACCGATCCCGCCCGCACCGACAATCGCGACCCGCGCCGCCTTGAGCCGCTGCTGCCCGATCCCGCCGATTTGGGGCAGGGCGATGTGTCGCGCGTAGCGGTCGAGTTCGTCGTCGGTCAGGGTCACTGGCCGGTCGAGCCGAAGCCGCCGTGGCCGCGATTTGTATCGTCCAGCTCATCCACCTCATCGAACGCCGCAAGAGTTACCGCAGCGGGGACGAGCTGGGCGATGCGTTCGCCGCGGCGGATGGCGAAGATTTCGGTGCCGTGGTTGATCAGCAAGATCTTCAATTCGCCGCGATAATCGCTGTCGATCGTGCCCGGCGTATTGGGCACCGAAATACCATACTTGAAGGCGAGGCCCGAGCGCGGGCGGACCTGGATCTCGTAGCCATCGGGGATGGCGACGCGGAAACCGGTGGCGACGGCGTGACGCTGGCCGGGCGAAAGATCGAGGTCTTCGGCGGCGACGACGTCCATCCCGGCCGCGCCGGGCGTGGCGTAGCTCGGCAGCGGCAGGCCCTGCCCGTGGGGCAGGCGGGCGATCTGGATGCGGACGGTCACGCAAGCTCCTCGATGATTTGCTGGATCAGGTGCGTCGCAACTTCTTCCTTGGATGCCTCAGGCCAGTTTTCGACGCCTCGTTGGGTGACGAGGTGCACCTGGTTGCGCGTGCCTCCCATCACGTCGCCCGAGACGTCGTTGGCGACGATCCAGTCGGCCTTCTTGGCGGCGCGCTTGGCGGTGGCGTTGGCAACGACATTTTCGGTTTCAGCGGCGAAGCCGATCAGCAGGCGCGGGCGGTCGGGGTGCTGCGCGAGCGTGGCGAGAATGTCGGGATTCGGGGCGAAGGTGAGTTGCGGCGGGCCGTCGCTTTTCTTGAGCTTGCGCGGCGACGCGACAACCTTCCAGTCGGCGACCGCGGCGACCAGGATCGCGACGTCGGCGGGAAGGGCATGCTCGACGGCCTCGGCCATCTGCTCGGCGGTTTCGACATCGATGCGGGCGACCCCGCCAGGGGTGGGTAAAGATACCGGGCCGGCGATTAGGGTAACGCGCGCGCCTGCCTGGGCCGCGGCGGCGGCGATGGCGAAGCCCTGTTTGCCCGAGGATCGGTTGGCAAGTACGCGGACCGGGTCGATCGGTTCGTGAGTCGGGCCGGCGGTGACGAGGATGTGTTTGCCGGCCAGCGATCCGTTTGAACCGAGCGACGTCGAGGGACGTTCTTGCGGCGCGGGGGGTGTCTCGACTTCGCTCGACACAAACGGGTCCTGGGCAAGGCCCAATTGTTTCAGGATCGCATCCGGCTCGGGCAGCCTCCCCGGCCCGAACTCCCCGCACGCCATCGGCCCTTCGTCGGGTTCGATCACGGTGACGCCGCGGGCGCGCAGGGTGGCGATGTTGGTTTGGGTTGCCTCGTGCTGCCACATGCGGACGTTCATCGCCGGGGCGACGACGACCGGCTTGTCGGTGGCGAGCAAAAGTGTGGTGGCGAGATCGTCGGCGATGCCCGCGGCCATCCGCGCGATCAGGTCGGCGGTGGCGGGGGCGACGACGATCAAATCGGCGTTGCGGCTAAGCTGGATGTGACCCATCTCCGCCTCGTCCTTCAGATCCCAGAGCGTGGTGAAGACCGGGTTCTCGCTCAGCGCGGCGAGCGTCAACGGTGTCACGAAATGCTGGCCGCCGTCGGTCAGCACGCAGGTGACTTCGATGCCGGCCTTGCGGCACAGGCGGACGAGCTCGCACGCCTTGTACGCGGCGATGCCGCCGCCGACGATCAGCAGGATCTTCATCGCGTGATTCTCTGCACCCGCACGCGCCGCCTGTCGAGCAACGCCGCGGCGAGGTCGCGCACGCCATCGGCTGCGAAGGCGAGGCCGACGAGGAACACCGGTGCGATCAACATCGCCAGCAAAGTGCCGGGCTGCGCGACGATCGCGATCGCCAGCGCATAGGCGGCGAAGGTCGCGAACGCGCGGCTGGCCAGCGGATCGCGCCAGCTCGCCCAGCCGACCAGCGCGAGCGCGACGAGCGGCGCCGCCAGCACGAGCGGGATCAGCTGGAACGACGTCGCTTCGATCAGTGATCGCACGAAGCCGCCGGGGCCGATCAAGCCGAGCCAGTCGATCGCGGTTTGATCGAGCGGGCCGACGACTTGCGCAACGGCCCAGGCGTGCGCGACGATGACGAGTCCGAACATCGCAAGCGCGATCGCCCAGCCCGAGGCCTCGCGACGCTCGCCATCGCGCCACGCGGCGAGCAACATCACGACGGCGAACAGCGCCGCGTTCTCACGCACCAGCATCGCCACCAGCGCCAGCGCCGCCGCCTCGACCCAGCGACCGGGGCGGCGGATGGCGAGCGCCAGCGCGATCAGCTGCGCCGCCCAGATTTCGTGGAGGCTGGCGAGGCCGCTCTGGACGAAGACGACCATACCGCCGGCGAGCAGGATCATCGCCGCGATCCGCGCGGGCGGGCGGGCGAGCGCCGGCTTCAGCCGAACCCACCACGCCGTGGCGACGCCCAGCGCAAGCAGATAGAGCGAAGCGAGCGTGACGACCGGCGGCAGTGCTGCCTGCACCATTGCGTGCGTCGGCAGGCGAATGACAGTGAACGGCCGCAACGGGTCGCCGCCGGCGCGCAAGCTGTCCGCGGGGAGCTGATAA
>JBKJNP010000156.1:0-3054 GCA_046593565.1 Sphingomicrobium sp.
CGGTTTCATATTCCGCACCCGGCATCTCGCGCGGCGGCTTGCTGACCTTTGGCGGGGCCTTGTTGACCGGTGCCTTGGTACCCGAATAGACGCACGCATCGAGCCCGTCGCGGCCAATCACGCCGACCCGCGCCGCGATTGAATTGCCGTAGCGTTTGGTAAATCCCTTGGGGGCGACCGCGCCGCGTTTCTTGGGCAGCGGCAGGATCGCCGCGATCCGCGCCGCTTCGGTCGCCGACATGGCGCTCGCGTCATGGCCGAAATAGCGTTGCGACCCGGCGTTGGCACCATAAGTGCCGATCCCGGTCTCGGCGACGTTGAGATAGACTTCCATGATCCGGCGCTTGCCCCACAGCGTCTCGATCAGGAAAGTGAAGTACGCCTCGACGCCCTTTCGGACATAACCGCCGCCCTGCCACAGGAAGACGTTTTTCGCGGTCTGCTGGCTGATGGTCGATCCGCCGCGGATTCGGCCGCCCGAGGCGTTGCGCTTCATCGCATCCTCGATCGCCTCGATGTCGAAGCCGTTGTGAGCGCAGAATTTGCTGTCCTCGGCGCCGATCGCGGCGCGGACCATGTCCCGGTCCATGGCATTGAGGCTCATCCAGTCCTTGGTGATCCCGCGTCCGGCGAACAGATCGCCGAGCATCGTCGCGGTGACCGGCGGCGGCACGAAGCGCAGGATGATCACCCACAGGATCGATAACAGGAACAGGCCAAGGACCAGCTTGAAGAGAAAGCGGAAGAATCCGCCGCCTCGGTCCGAGCTGCGCCGGCGCTTGTATTTCGAGGTGTTGCGCGTTGAAGCTGTGGCCATGCGGGCCTGCTAGCCAGCAAGGCCGGTTGAAGCAACCGGGCCAGCCGTCAGCCGGGTCTTTCCGGGCGTCTCCACGGGCCATAAGGTCCCCATAGGTTCACCGGGAATACGCGTCTCCACAATTTGAAGGACCATTCGCGCAACAGGCACCAGATCCACCAGCGTTTGCGGGTCGGCGCCGCGTCGAGACAGAATTGGACGAAACCCGCACAAATGTCGGCGATGATGGGTTGCATGTCCGCCCAGGTCGGGAAGAATGTGCCGGCCTTATTGAACTCAATGGTGTAGGCTAGGGTTGCTTTGCCGTCGCGCTGGTAACGACGGGCGAACACCCAGTCGTCGCTGGTGCCCGATGTTGGATAGGGGGAACCCCAACTCGGCAACAGGAATGACTGAGCGAGCGAGTAATCTACCCCTCGCACCGCCAGGATCGCGTTGCGCATCGACCCGCCCGCCGCCTGCAATAGCGTCAGTTCGCCGGTTCCGATGAATTCGCGATACGTATCGCCGGCAATCCCCCGTTTTCCGTCCCACGCGCTATTGCCGAAGGCCATTGCTGGACTGGTCGTCTGATTTTCGTCGTCGCCCCAGGGATGTAGGATGTCGCCGCCATGCGAATGAAGGTCGATGAAGCGGCCAATCGTCGGATATTGCTTGAACAGCCACCGCACATTGCGAGTTTCCGGTTCCGAAAAGGGCCCGGTTCCGTGGAAGATCGAACTTGCCGGATCGGTCGATGCAAGCGTTCCGCCAGCGGTCGCGCCGGGTGCGAAGTGGGTCGGGAAATTCCACAGGAAGTCGAAGTTGCGATTGATATCGACGCCGATCGTTAGCGGCTGGCCGGCGGTACTGCTGGCCGGGTTTCGATTCTTGCGCCACATCGCAAAGGCCGTCTGGCTGTGATGACGGCCATCGGGATTGACGTCAGGAAAGACGATCACCCGCGAACGCTCGACGATCCGCGCGATGTCGGCCGCGGAGAAGGTCTTGCCTCCGTAAGCCAAGCCACTTCCAGCGGTGTAGGCCCGAAGCAAATCGGCGGCAAAATTGGTGCAAATGTCCGGGCCGCCCCATTCCCGCGCGTGCAGTCCGCTGACGATCAGCGAGACCACATCGGGACAGCGGTAGCCGATGCCGACGACTAGCGCGTGACTCGTCCGCCCTTCGGCGGTTGCATATGGCAAGGTCACCAGCTTGGTCAGCGACGGATATTTGCCGGCAAGGCCCTGCAGTGCGGATTCGATCGCGACGACGTTGAGGAAGCTCATGACGCCTGCCTCCCGTCGGTCGGTCCCACCAGGCGGCCTAGTCCCTCGGGTGCGGTTCGTCCGCCGTCAAACGGATCGCCTGCGACGATCTCCTGCTGCCGCCGGCGCCCCAATTCGGAAACGTTTTCTCCGCGGTCGACAATCAAGCCGGTCGCTTCGATCTCATGCAGAGTAGCTTGGCTGGCGTAACATTGTAGCTGGACCTGGCCGTCGGGAAGTCGATCACGTTGACCGTGGCGGCAGCCGACGTCGAGGTCGAATTGCGCGACCGCTTTGGTTATCTGATCGGCGGTTCCGGTGACCCTGGCGTCGAACAGGTCGGGCAATGGCGCGTCCTTCGCACCAAAATTGTCGGATTTGCTGGCCATGACTCTTCCTCCTCCTCGCGGCTCCCTATCGAGGGGCTGCGATGTTGCTTCAGGCCGAGCAAAACGCGGACCGGCTGTGGGCCGGGAGTAGAGAGCGACTATACGCCCAGTAGGTTGGGCGGACAATGGCGGGGGCCTGCTGGATTTCACTGCCAATCCTGAACGCCCGACAACAGTGACGGCGAGCGGTGCCGCGGGCGGGACGGACGGAAGGAAAAAGCGACCAGGTTCACGTCCTGCACAGGCTCCAAATGCCAATGTGGAGCGTTGTTTTGATTAAGAAAACCAAGGATTGGAGGTCTCTCATGACCCGCAAGATGATATTGATCGCCGGTGTGGCCGGCATGGCTTTGACCGTCCCGGCGCTCGCCCAGAAGGGCGACAATGAGCGCGGCAAACAAGCGCAGGCCCAGCGTGGCGGCGGTGGCGACGGTGGGCAGCAAGCCCAGCGCGCCGAGCGCCCGCAACGCGCCGAACGCCAGCAGACCCAGCAGGCCCAGCGCGCCGAGCGCCCGCAGCGCCAGGAGCGCCAGCAGGTTCAGCGTGCTGAGCGTCCGCAGCGCGTGGAGCGCCAAATGCAGCGTGCCGAACGGCCGCAACG
>JBKJNP010000206.1:0-3835 GCA_046593565.1 Sphingomicrobium sp.
ATTCTCGCCGCGTTCGATGCCGGCGACATATTTCTCCGTCTGACCCTTTCGCGACGGCTCAAACGCCAGATAGTGGTTGAGCAGCCAACCTTGAGCGTAATTCTGGATTCCGAAGCCGGCCTGACCGAGCCGGAATGCATCGCCCTCAAGCAGGTCGGTCATCGGCGCCCAGCGACCCTTGATCAGCTGTTCGGCCCGCATCGCCGGCGCGGCGCCAATGGAGATCGAGCCGTCGTCGCCAAACAGCGGGCTCCCCATGAACTCCGCGAAACCTTCCGAAAGCCACATCGGCATCGGCCGCTGAGTGCTCTGCAGCTGCAAATGGTGAGTATATTCGTGGAAGAATATCGCTTGCGGGTCGATCTTGTCGGTCCGGGTATTGAGCCGGCGGATTTTTTCCGGGGTGACGATGATCGGGCCGCTGACTAGACCCATGTAATAGCCGCCAACTCCAGCTTGGGCGTTACCGTAAAGCCGGTTGACGTCGAGCATGCTCGATACGACGAGTACTTGAACCCGGTTGCCGTCGCCGACCGTCGGATCTTTCATCGAGCGGATGAACCGCGCGGCCGCGTCGAACTTCTCGAGCTTTTCGGCGTAGGCCTTCATTTCCTCGGTCGGCATGTCGCCGTAGGTGACGAAATGCTTCGACGAGGCCTGCTGCCACGCCGCCGATACCGGCGCCGTCACGACCAAAGCGGCCGCCCCGAGATACAGTCCAATGCGCACTTCAATCCCTCCCCTGGAAAATCCCGCTTTCTCAATAACGACTAGGAGTTCCCCAGCAAGTCGTTGCGATCCATTATTATTTCTGCGGTATTGGCGGCGGCTGGGATGCGCCGATCCGACCGCTGTCGATCTGCGCGATCAACGCTTGAGCTTGCTCCGCCAGCTTGCCGCCATGCGGGTTGTAGGCAATTGGCAACAACCGCGCTCGGGCCAGGGCCGGTTTGCCGTCGCCAAGATACCGGCGGGCACTGTCGAGGCGCAGCCCCATGTCGTGCGGCGCCAGGTCGGAGGCATAATGCAGCGCGGCGATGGCGTTGGCGGTGAGCGCGACACGTTCCTCGATGAAACTGCGATAGAAAGCGACCAACGGCTCGGGATTCTCCGGATCGAGCCGGTTGGCGCGGTTGAACAGGCCGCGGGCGTTGGCAAAGGTCACCGCCTTGTCACCGGCTTTCGCCCGGCCGACGATGGCCCGGCCCTTGAGGATCAGCGCCTCGGCCGATTTGGGGTTGAGCGCGATTGCGCGATCGGCTGCGGCGTCGCCGGCGACGAAATTTTCATTGTAGATTTCGGCCGCGGCGAGGATCATCGCCATCATCGGGTCGTCCGCATAAGTGGCGGCGAGGCGGCGCGCGTCGGCCGCCAGTCTGGCGCGCTGGTTCTGGTCGACGCCGACCTGCATCTTCATCATCAGCGGCATGTAGTCGCGGGCGCCGCGGCCCAGCGGCTCGACCGTCACGGCGTCGATCCTGACCAGGGCGGCGGGGACGGTGAAGTAAGGAAGTTTGTCGGAACGCAAATATTTATCGAGCTCCTGATCCAATCGACCAAGATCGCCGAACACGCTGCGCGCTGCGTCGATCTGCGGCCGACCAGCGGCGATGGCGGCGAGATAGGCCTCGATCTGGCCGTGGCGGGGCGAACTGAAGGTCAAATAATGGGCAAGCAACCAGCCGCGCGCATAAAGCGCCGAGACCGAATAGCCGTCGCGCAGGCGTTCGCCGCCAAGCAGGACGGACAGCGCCACCTTTTCCCGATCCAGCTGCCTCAAGGCACCGGCCCGGTGCGCTGCGGCGCGGCCAAGCCCGACCGAACCATCCTTGAGAATGTCAGCGGTCGACATGAATTCGGCAAACCCCTCGACCAGCCAGGTAGGGATCGGCGTGGTATAGTCGGAGAACATCAGGTGATGGGCATATTCGTGAAAGAAGATGGTCTCGGGATCCGAGGTGCTGTTGGTCGGCAACAGGCGCGGAACGACCGCCAGCGAGCCCCAAAAGCGCGGGATGTAGAATCCGGCCGTATTGCCGCCGGTGCCGGGCTGCAGGATCCGCACGTCGAGCGCGCCGGGGACGACGAACACGGTCAGCCGATTGCCGTCGCCCACCGGCGGATCCTTCATCGAACGCGAGACCCGCACCCCCTTGTCGAACCGCTCGAGCTTTTCGGCGAAGGCCTTGAGCTTGTCCGGGCTTTCGTCGGCGTAAATGATGAAGTGGGCCGAGGAAGCGCGCTGCCATTCGGCCGAGACGGGCGTGGCGGCGGCGGTGGCGGCGATCAGGGCAAAGGCGGCAGAAGAGGCGATACGCAACTTACGAGCACTCCGGTAAAATTCGGCGATGACGATAGATGATCGAAACGCCAGCGCCGTCAACCGCAGGCTTGCCACCTGCTACGCAACTTGCGACGGCGATACTTTCAAGGGGGAATGATCATGGCGACCGTGCAGAGTGTTGAAACGAGGCGGCCGCTGTGGCGACGGATCGTCGTTTTTCCGTTGGTAGCTATGCTCATCGGGCTGGGGTTGCTGGTGGCAACGACCTGGCTGGCTTCGCTCGTCATCCGCCAATTGCCGAAGATGGAAACTCCGCCCGCCACGCGGCAGATGCTGCTGGGGCTGGCCGTCGTCGGATTGGTGATCCTCGTTTACAAATTTGCGATCAGCAAACTCGGCGAAACCCCGCGCGACGATTTGCGGAGCGAACATGCACTTCGCAACCTCGGGCTTGGTTTGGCAGGCGGGGCTCTAATATTCTCGCTGGTGACTGCGGTCGCTGCGCTGGTCGGAGTATATGATATCGTCGGTTGGGGCAGCCCGCGCAGCATCCTTTACGTGCTGGTGATGTTCGGGATCATCCCCGGGGTGATGGAGGAAATATTGTTCCGCGGAATCCTGTTGCGCCATCTCGAGGATTTCGGGGGCAGCTGGTTCGGATTGCTCGCCAGTTCGGCGGTGTTCGGGTTGGCGCACTATTACAACCCAAATTCATCGCTGTGGGCGAGCGTTTTGATCGCGGTCGAGGCGGGGGTGCTACTCGGCGGGGCCTACATGCTGACCCGCAGCCTGTGGGCGCCAATCGGGCTGCACGCGGCGTGGAATTTCACCCAGGGCGAGATTTATGACGTGCCGGTGTCGGGGATCGACGGGACCGGGCTGGTTGAGGCGAAATTGTCTGGCCCGGAGCTGCTTTCGGGCGGTGCGTTCGGGCTGGAAGCGTCGGTGATCGCGCTGGTGATCGCCACCGGGGCCGGCATTTGGCTGGTGGTGCGCGCGGTGCGGGCCGGGCATGTCGTCAGTCCGTGGTGGGTGCGGCGGAAACTGGCCCAAAATGCCGGAGCGTCACAGGAAGCTGTACGGGTCGACGTCGACCGCGACGCGAACCTTGGAGCCCCACTCTAGGCCGCCGAGCCAGTCGCGGATGACGTCCTGGACGTCGAGCTTGCGTTGCGCGTGGACCAGCAGGCGTTGGCGATGGCGGCCGCGGAGCATGGCGAGCGGGGCCGGCGCGGGGCCGAACACCGCCATCCCCTCTATGTCGGGCGCGGCGCGACCGATGCGGCGGGCGACGGCCTCGGCTTCCTCTTTGTCCTCCGACGAAATGACGATCGCCGCGAGTCGACCGAACGGCGGCATCGCCGCTTCGCGCCGGGCGCCGGTTTCGGCGGCGTAGAAACCGGGGCCGTCGCCCGCGACCAACGCGGCGATCACCGGGGCGTCGGGGTCGTGGGTCTGGACCAACACGCGTCCCGGCTTGTCGCCGCGCCCGGCGCGACCGGCGACCTGCTGGATCTGCTGGAAGCTGCGCTCGGCGGCGCGAAGGTCGCC
>JBKJNP010000126.1:0-2544 GCA_046593565.1 Sphingomicrobium sp.
CCGCCGCAGACGTCGCAAATGCCCTCGACCTTGGGCGAGTGAAGCGTGTCATGATAGGGCGCGCCGCACTTGGCGCAGGTGAAGCGGCCCGTGATGCGGGTGACCAAAGCTTCCTCGTCGACCACCAGCTCGACCACATGGTCGATCTTGCGGCCCCGTTCCTCGAGCAGGATTTCGAGTGCCTCGGCCTGTGGCTGGGTGCGCGGATAGCCGTCGAAGATCGCGCCGGTGCCGCTCGCCTCAAGATGCTCGCCGATCAGGGCCGAGACGATCGCGTCGCTGACCAGTTCGCCGCGGTCCATCACCGCACGCACCCGAAGGCCGACCGGGGTTCCCGCCTCACGCGCGGAACGCAGCATGTCGCCGGTCGACAGCTGGACCATGCCGCGCCGCTCCTCAAGCCGTTTGGCCTGGGTGCCTTTGCCCGCGCCCGGCGGTCCCAATAAAATAATATCCAACTTGCTTCCTTGACCGTTCGTCCTGAGCTCAGGCTTTCGTATGTCCCCCGGACATCCGTTCGTCCTGAGCTTGTCGAAGGACCGTCCTTCTTGGTCAAGCTCGGCGAAGGAAAAACAGGGCTTCGACAAGCTCAGCCCGAACGGATTTAGGAAAAGAAAGCGCTACCTGCGGCGTCCGCCCTTCAATTTCGCTTTCTTGATCAGATCGCCATATTGATGCGCGATCAAATGGCTCTGGATCTGGCTGACCGTATCCATGGTGACGTTGACCACGATCAGCAGGCTGGTGCCGCCGAGCTGGAGCGCGATTCCGGTTTGCGACGCCATCACTTCGGGGATCAGGCAGATCAGCACCAGATAAGCGGCGCCGATGACGGTCACGCGGTTGATCAGATAGTCAAAGTAGCTCTCGGTCGCTTTGCCCGGGCGGATGCCGGGAATGAAGCCGCCGTGGCGCTTGAGGTTCTCCGCGGTTTCCTCGGCGTTGAATTGCACCGCCGAGTAGAAGAAGCAGAAGAAGATGATGCCCGCTGCATAGAGCGCGAGATAGAGCGGCGCGCCATGCTGGAGATAGGTGCTGATGGTGATCAGCCAGTCACCGGCGTCGGGATTGTTCTGCGCGCCCGACATCTGGATCACGGTCAGCGGCATCAGCAGCAGCGACGAGGCGAAGATCGGCGGGATGACCCCGGCGATGTTGATCTTCATCGGCAGATGGCTGCGCTCCTGCTGCATCGTCCCGCGCGCGGTCTGGCGCTTGGGATATTGCACCAGCACACGGCGCTGGGCGCGTTCCATGAAGCAGATGAACAGGGTCAGGACGATGACCAGCCCGATGATCCCCATCACGACGGTCGCGTCCATCGAGCCCGAACGACCGCCTTCGAGCAACTGGACGATGCCGCGCGGCATGGCGGCGACGATGCCGGCCATGATGATCAACGAAATGCCGTTGCCGATACCGCGGCTAGTGATCTGCTCGCCGATCCACATCAGGAACAGGGTCCCGCCGACCAGGCTGATGGTCGCGGCTACGCGGAACAGCATGCCAGGCTCGACCACCGCGGCGATGCCTTGCGTCGCGCCAAGGCTTTCGAGCCCGACGGCAATGAAATATCCCTGCACCGAGGTCAGGAGGACGGTCAGGTAGCGGGTGTATTGGTTGAGCTTCTTGCGCCCGGTCTCGCCTTCCTTGCGCAGCGCCTGCCACGACGGATAGAGCGTCGCGCCAAGCTGAACCACGATCGAGGCGGTGATGTAGGGCATGACGCCCAGCGCAACGATCGACATGCGCTCGAGCGCGCCGCCGGAGAAGGTGTTGAATACGTCGAGGATGCCGCCGCTCTGCGTCTGGTAGAGCGATGCCATCGCCGCCGGGTCGATGCCCGGCATGGGTACGAACGACAGCAAGCGGAACAGCACCAGGGCGCCAAGCGTGAACCACAGACGGGTCTTGAGCTCGGTTGCCTTGGAAAAGCTCGACAGGCTGATGTTGGAAGCAAGTTGTTCGGCTGCGGATGCCATTCGATACCCTTAAAAGATCAAGGCGGCGGCAGGCCTAAACAACCCCCCGCCGCCCGATATAGTCACTAGAGGCGCAATGCGAAGCCCCCCGACGCTCGAAAAGCTTCAGGCCTTCTTTTTCGCGGCGTTCTTCTCGTCCTTGGCGGCGATCCGCGCGAGGCGCGCCTTGCCCTTCTTGGCGGCGGCTTTCTCGGCCGCGGTGACAACGAGCATCACCTCGACCTTGCCGCCATTCTTCTCGACCGCCTCTATCGCGCCCTTCGACGCGCCGGAGACCTTGAAGCTGACCTTGGCAGTCAGGACGCCCTTGCCGAGCAGGCGGACGCCGTCACGGCCACCGCGCGCGAGGCCGGGGGCCTTCAATGCGGCATGATCGAGCGTGCCCTTGTCGGCGAGGTTGCCGGCATCGATCATCTTCTGGATCGCGCCGAGGTTCACTTCCGCGAAATCCTTGGCGAAGATGTTGTTGAAGCCGCGCTTCGGCAGCCGCATGTGGAGCGGCATCTGGCCGCCTTCGAAGCCCTTGATCGAGACGCCCGAGCGGCTCTTCTGGCCCTTCTGG
>JBKJNP010000017.1:0-7742 GCA_046593565.1 Sphingomicrobium sp.
TTTTTATTCCTGTTCGTGAATCGAACGACGCCAAAAGTTTAACCACTGAAATCGCAAGAGATCAAACGTGATCAGTAACTTAGCCGAACTGATCATGGTTTGGATGGACTCAAGATGAACCACCCGTAATTGTCTCGACCGCCCGATCCCAAGCGGCCAGACGATCGGCCCGTTCGGTGGGGCCGATTGCGGGAACGAAGCTGGTGCCCGGGCATCGCATCGCCCGCCCGGCGGCCTGCAAATCGAAATGGAGCCCCGCGCCGATCGCGCCCAGCATCGCTGCGCCGCAGACGCTGCTTTCGACGTTGGCCGGGCGCTCAGCAACAATCCCGAGAACGTCGGCCAGATCCTGGGCGAGGAAATCGTTCAGCGCCATCCCGCCGTCGATTCGCATGCTCGACCAGGTGATGCCGTCGGCGGCGAAGGCGCGCTGCAGTTCGGCAGACTGGTTGGCGACCGCTTCGAGCGCAGCACGCACGATTTGGGCGCGGCTGGTGCCCAGCGTCAGCCCGAGAATCGCACCGCGCGCCTCGGGCTTCCAGTGCGGCGCGCCGAGCCCGGCAAAAGCGGGAATAATGTGCACCCCGGCGCTGTCAGGGACCGAGCGGGCCAGCGCTTCGCAATCGGCGGACTCGGCGATCAGGCCGAGCTGGTCGCGCAGCCAGTGGATCATCTGCCCGGCGACGAACAACGAGCCTTCGAGCGCGTAAGCCCTAACGCCGTCCAATTGCCAGGCGACGGTCGAGAGCAAGCGGTGGGCCGAGACCGGCGGAGACGCGCCGGCGTGGCTCAGGATGAACGCGCCGGTACCATAGGTTGCCTTGGTATCGCCGAGGCCAAAACAGGCCTGACCGATCGCCGCCGCCTGCTGGTCGCCAGCCATGCCGGTGATCGGAATCGCGCGGCCGAAAAGATCGGGCAAGGTGACGCCGAGTTGGCCAACGCAATCGGTGATTTCGGGAAGCGCGGCGCGGGGCACCCCGAACAGGTCGCACAAGCCATCGTCCCACCCACCGCGGAGATCCATCAACTGCGTTCGCGAGGCGTTGGTCGCGTCGCTGATATGGAGCCCGCCGGTCAGCTTGAACACTAGCCAAGCGTCGATCGTACCGACGCACAGGCGCTCGCCCGCAGCGCGAAGTTGCGGCCAGTGATCGAGCGCCCAGCCGATCTTGGTCGCGCTGAAATACGGATCGAGCAGGAGCCCGGTCTTGGCCTGGATCGATGGCTCATGACCGGCATCGCGAAGCAAAGCGCAGGCGTCGGCCGTGCGGCGGTCTTGCCAGACGATCGCCGGGGCAAGCGCCGCGCCGGTCGCCCGGTCCCAGAAGACGATTGTCTCTCGCTGGTTGGTGATGCCGATCGCCGCGATGCTTGCCGCGCGGTCGCCGACGGCTTCGCGCGCGACCTCGAGCGTCAGTCGCCAGATCTCCTCGGCATCCTGTTCGACCCAGCCGGGCTGCGGATAATGCGTGGTCAGGTCGTGCTGGGCCATCGGCCCCATCCGGCCATCGGCACCGACCAGCATCGCGCGCGTGCTCGAAGTGCCTTCATCGATGACCAGCAGATGTTCGCCCATTCCGCACTCCCTTGTCGCCGCAATAGAGCGCGAAGGCGGTTTCCATTCCAGTCCTTTGAGCTATGCCGGTGGCGATGAGTGCCAATGCCGAACAGGATAGGGGTCGCGAACGCGCCGCCGGGCTGGGCCTGATCGCGGCTGCAGGGATCGCGCTGGCGCTTGCCAATTCGCCGCTGGCCGAGGGCTGGCATCATCTGCTCGAGATGCCGCTGGGGATAATCCTGCCGCGGATCGGCATGCTGACCCCGCATTTGCTTGTCGCCGACGGGCTGATGGCGATGTTCTTCCTGCTGGTCGGGCTGGAAGTGAAGCGCGAATGGTTTGAGGGTCGGCTGTCGACCCCCGACGAGCGCCGCTTGCCGATCGTCGCGGCCGGCGCGGGGATGATCATTCCCGCCCTCATTTTCCTGAGCGTCACCGGATTCGATCCCGCGCTGGCCCCCGGCTGGGCGATCCCGGCGGCGACCGACATCGCATTTGCGCTTGGAATCCTCGCCTTGCTCGGGACACGCGCGCCACCGCAGTTGAAACTGCTGCTGGTCACCATCGCGATCATCGACGATGTCGGGGCGGTGGCGATCATCGCCTTCGCCTACACCGCCGACTTGCATTGGCCGGCGCTCGCCTCGGCGGCGCTGATCCTTGGGGGCATGATGGCGATGAACCGGCGCGGGGTGCAGCGGCTATGGCCGTATCTCGCCGGTTTCGTCCTGCTGTGGGTCGCGGTTCATGAATCGGGCATTCACGCGACCATCGCCGGGATTTTGACCGCGCTGGCGGTGCCGCTGCGGACCGCCGACTGCCGCTCGCCGGTCAAGCGGCTTGAGAATCATCTCCACGAGATCGTCATGCTCGGGGTCGTTCCGTTGTTTGGCCTGGCCAGCGCGGGCGTTGCCCTGGCGGGTGGTGGAGGGATGGTCGCCGCCTTGCCGCTGGGGGTTGCGCTGGGCCTGCTGGTCGGCAAGCCGATCGGGATATTCGGCGCCATCTGGCTGGCCGAGCGCAGCGGACTGGCGTCGCGACCCGCGACGTTGAGCTGGCCACAGATCGGCGGTGCCGCCTTGCTGTGCGGGGTCGGCTTCACGATGAGTCTGTTTATCGGCGCGCTGGCCTTTCCGGGGGACGCGGCGCGGATCGACGCAGCGAAGCTCGGAACGCTCGGCGGGTCGCTAATCGCCGGGATCGCCGGCTTCATCATGCTGCGCTTCACAACCCCCCAGTCGACTAGCGACGACGACCGCGACGAAGCTGGGGAGATCTTCGGATGCGACGAGGAAGATGGAGTTACGCCATGAAATTTCGCACGCTGATCGTCCTCGCCACCGCGCTCGCCGCTTGTCAGCCGGCGCCGCCCGCCACGCCGAGCGATAGTCTCGATTCGATCGCCCGCGACTATGTTCAGCTGAGCCTGACCATCGGCGAAAAAGAGGAGGGCTATATCGATGCCTATTACGGCCCGCCCGAGCTCCAGGCCAAGGCCAAGGCCGAGGCACCCAAGCTGTCGCTTCCCGACCTGATTAAGCGCACCGACGCCCTCGCCGCGCGGGTCGCGACGCTCAAGCCCGAGGGTCTCGACGCGCGCCGCGCCGCTTTCCTGACGGCGCAACTGACCGCGGCGAAGACCCGGTTGAGGATGATGATGGGTGAGGCGCTGAGCTTCGCCGACGAGGCCAAGGGCCTGTTCGGGGTCACGCCCGAGCTCAAGCCGTTGGCCAGCTATGATGCGGTGCTAGCGCGGATCGAGACGCTGGTGCCGGGGCCGGGGGCATTGTCCAATCGGGTCGATGCGTTCCAGGACCGTTTCACCCTCCCGGCGGCCAAGCTCAAGCCGGTGTTCGACGCCGCCATCGCCGAGTGCAAGGCGCGAACCGCCAGGCATATCGCGCTGCCGAAAGGCGAGCGGTTCGATCTGGCGTTCGTCACCGGCAAGAGCTGGTCGGGCTATAATTACTACCAGGGCAAGGCGACCAGCCGGATCGAAATCAACACCGACCTGCCGATCCGCATCGGCCGCGCGGTCGATCTTGGTTGCCACGAGGGCTATCCCGGCCACCATGTCCTCAATGCCCTGCTCGAGCAAAAGCTGGTCCGTGACAAAGGCTGGGTCGAGTTTAGCGTCTATCCGCTCTACTCGCCGCAGTCGCTGATCGCCGAGGGGTCGGCCAATTACGGCATCGACCTCGCCTTTCCCGGTCCCGAGCGATTGGCATACGAGACCCGCGTCCTCTACCCGCTCGCCGGATTATCGACCGCTGACGCGGGCCGTTATGCGGTGCTGCAGGACGCGATGAAAGCGCTGGCCGGCGCGCGCTTCACCATTGCCCGCGAGTTACTCGAAGGTCGCATCGACGAGACCGAGGCGGTGCGCTTGGTGCAGCGCTACCAACTGGTCTCGCCCGAGCGTGCCAATCAGAGCGTCGCCTTCACCAAACAATATCGCAGCTACGTCATCAATTACGGTCTGGGCCAGGACATGGTTCGCGCCGATGTCGAGGCGGCGGGCGCGACCCCGGCCGCGCGGTGGAAGCGGATGGAGCAATTGCTCAGCGAACCGACGTTACCGAGCGATCTCGCCGGCTAGAGCTTGTCGGTCTGTTCTGGCACGATGCTGCCGGTCTTGGCCGAGCGCCTAACTTTCTAGCGCCAGCCCTTCGTCAGCGCTGCCCGTTCAGCCTGAGCGTCGAACGGCTCGCCGGCCATACGCTGGCCGATCATCGTTGCCAGCTCGGGATCCTCGCCCGCCGCCATGCGATAATCGTTCGACTGACCGCCCGGCGTTGCGAACAATCCCTCGATCGTCCAGTCATCGCCCTCGCGGCAGGCCAGGCCGCTGCCTGGATCGCCGCTGAACGTGCGGCACAACTGGCCATCCTTATGGCGAAAGGTAAGCCCGATCCGCACCGGCCCGTCGTTGCCCGCCGAGGCAAGCTGGCCGTCGAGCGCCTGGTCGAGCGCAGCTGCGGCAACCAGCTGGCCATCGCGATTCTCAATCAGTGCCGAGCCGGCCCGATCGACCATCTGACCGACGACCAGGCCAAGCGCCAACGTCGCCGCCATCGCTGCCCATTGCGGCAGACCGAACGACGGAGTACGGCCCTTCCGTCGATCACGCCGCGCTTGCAGATCGACCACGTCGGCCCCGCCGAAGCGCGGCGCCGCAAAATCGGATTCGATGACTGGCGTAAACGCCGCTCGCAACCCGCCACTCAACCGGCGCTGCCGCTCGGCTTCGGCCGTCAGGATGGGATCGGCGGCGACCCGCGCCGCGACCTTATCCGCCTCGGCGCAGTCGAGCTCGCCATCGAGCCAGGCGTAAAATTCTTCTTCGTCGGTCATCTCATCCACCTTCGCCCAGCAGCGCCAGCAACGCTTGCCGCCCGCGCACCAGCCGGCTCGACACGGTGCCGATCGGCTGGCCCAATATCTCCGCCGCCTCGCGATAGCCGAAGCCGTCGATCAGGATCAGCGCGACCACCTCGCGCTGCTCGTCGGGCAATTGCTGCATCGCGGCCATCGCGCGGTTCAAATCGATCGCCGCCTCGGTCGCGGCGCGCGGGTCGTGACCAACCCCCTCGCCAGCTTCGGGCGGTGCTTCGTAGGCCGCCTTGCGCGCCTGGGCACGCATCTGGTCGATCCACACTGTCCGGCAGATTCGGAACAGCCAACTGTCGAACCGCGTTCCAGGCTGATATTGTCCGAACGAACGAAATGCTTTCTCCACCGCCATCTGCGACAGATCGTCGGCATCGGCCGCGTTGCGGGCGAGCGCATAAGCGAAGCGCCTGAGCCGTGGCCACACCAGCGCCAGTTCTGCGTCGAACGGATTTGGGGGAGTCATTGCACCTCATGCGGATGAAACGGCGCGGGTTCGACGTTTCATCCGTAGACGATTAGAAAAAGGCTGTCCCATGTCCAATCATTCCATCCTTTCCTTCACGCTGGCCGTAACGCTGGCGGCTAGCGCGACCTCGGCCCAGTTGCTCGGCGGCGGCGGACTGACCGGAGGCAGCGGCGGCGGCCTTGGCAGCGGGCTCGACCAGACAATTGGCGGGGTCACCAACAGCATCGACCAAAGCCTGAATGGCCTGAACGGACTGACCGGCCCGCTTGGCGTCCCGCTCGCCAAGCTCGAACAGTCGGTCGAGCCCAGTCTCGACCGGGTCGGCTTGCCGGAACAACTCAGTTCGGCCAGCTCGGCCCAGCTCATCGACCTGCGCCGCGCCCGCCTGAATGCGCTGGTCAACGCCAACCGCACCACGCTCGACCGCGACGGCGGCGGCCAGCCGGTACGCCGCGGCGAACTGATCGTCGCCAACCCCGACGACGCCTCGCTGCAGATTGCGGCGCGCGCTGGCTTCGGCCGGATCAAGGACGAGCAAATTGGCGACCTTGGCATCCGAATTGTCACCCTGTCGCTGCCCCGAGGCATGAACGTTCGCCAGGCGCTGAAGACGCTGAGAAAAGCCGCGCCGGGACTCGATGCCGATTACAATCACATCTTCGAGCCCGCTGGCGGCGTATTGGCCCCAGCGGTCGGGGCGTCGCTGGCGGCGGTTTCGCCATTCCGGCCCGGTACCCGGATCGCGATGATCGATGGCGGCGTTGCGGCGCATTCAAGCCTGGCCATGGCCAGCATCGACCAGCGCGGGTTCGCCGGCCCGGCCCAGCCGACCGGCCATGGCACCGCGGTCGGATCGTTGCTGGTCGGCAGCGCGGGAAACTTTCGTGGTGCCGCGCCGGGCGCGCAATTGTTCGTCGCCGACGTCTATGGCGGCAATCCGGCGGCGGGATCGGCAACCACCATCATCCGCGCGCTGGCGTGGGCCGCGTCCAAGCGCCCAGCGGTGATCAACGTCAGTCTGGTCGGGCCGCGCAATGCGGCGATGGAGCGGGCGGTCTCTGTCCTGCGCTCACGCGGGATCGCACTGGTCGCGGCGGTCGGCAACGACGGCCCTGCCGCGCCACCGCAATATCCGGCCTCCTACCCCGGGGTGATCGCGGTCACCGGGGTCGATGCCAATGACCGCGCGCTGCGCGAGGCGGGCCACTCGACGCATCTCGATTTCGCCGCCCCCGGCGCCGATCTCGTCGCTGCATCGCCTGGCAAAGGCTATGCCGTTGTGCGTGGGACGAGCTTCGCGGCGCCATTGGTCGCGGCCCGGCTGGCGGCCGCCGGATCGTCGGCGCGCCTCGCGCTCGAAGCCGTCCCCGGCAAGGGCCGCGTCGGTCAGGGGATCGTCTGCAAGCCGTGCCGGATCGCGCCCAAAGCGGTCGGACTGAAATAATTATTGCGGCGTTCCGGGATGAACTCCCGGGGCGGCGACGTTTTCCTTGCAGACGGGGCGAGCAATGCCCCTCGCACGCAAGGGAGAATGACCATGTTCAACACCAAGCTTCTCGCCATCGCGCTGGCCGGTTCGGCCCTCGCCGTGGCTCCGGCCCAAGCCCAGCTTCTCGGCGGCAGCGGCGGCCTCGGCGGCGCTGTCTCAGGTTCGCTCGGCGGTTCTGGGGGCGGTTCTGGCGGCGCGTCGGGCGGCGGCCTGCTCGGCAGCGGCTCAATCGTCGGCAACGCCACCGGCGCGCTCAGCAACACGGTCAGTGGCAATGCTTCGTCGAGCCGCTCGGTCGATGCCCGCAACGGCAACGCCAACGCCAACGCCGGCCTCGCCGGATCGGTCAGCAGCGTCGCCAGTTCGGCGGTCGGTGCGGGCGGCCTCGGCAACAGCATCGGCCTCGCCGGCTCATCCTCGGCCGACGGTTCGGCCAGCGGCAGCGCCGGGCTCGGCGTGCAGGCGATCGGCACCGATCAGCTCGCCAACACCGTCGGCAATGTTCGTGACCGCGCCACCGGCGCTGTCGGCAATGTCCGCGACCGTGTCGGCAATCTCGCCGGAAGCGTGACCGGATCGGTCACCGCCAGCGGCTCGGCCAATGGCTCGGCCAACGGTGAGGCCGAAGCGGACGGTGGCAACGACTAACCCTTAACCAGTCCCCAGCCCGGGCCCGTCTCCTCCCCCGGAGGCGGGCCCGTTTGCTTGGGCGGTCTAAAGCTTCTCGGTCAGCTCCGGGACGATCTTGAACAGGTCGCCGACCAGGCCGATGTCGGCGACCTGGAAGATCGGGGCGTCCTCGTCCTTGTTGATGGCGATGATCACCTTGCTGT
>JBKJNP010000043.1:0-8474 GCA_046593565.1 Sphingomicrobium sp.
GGCCAAACAGTCCGGCCTGCTCGAGGCGGGCGATATCGAGGAAGGGATGCGCGCCGCCGAGGCGATCGGCGACGACACGCTGACCAAGGGCCGCGTCTCGCCCGACAATTTCACCCATGGCACTTCGGCCCAGCGGCAGGAAGCGCTCAACCGCGGCCTGTCGACCGGCAATCCCGCGCAATGCAATTACGCGCGGTAAGCTGCGACCACGTTGGTCGCATGAGCCGCCGCAACGGATTGCTCGACTGACTCATCCGATGGACGGTGGACTGGCGCCCGTGTAGGGTACCGCCTGTTCGCCGGCATGGCTCGGGCCGGCCTTGGGAGAGGCAGCCATGATGCATCAGGACAAACGCGACGAAGCCGAAGCATTTATTGACAACGTCATCGCGCCTATTCGGGCGGCGGCAGTAGGCGATCCCGCAGCGCGACGCGCTCGAACCGAACTCGCGAATGAGAGCAGGGAATTGGCCAAGCGCGAGCTGGCCGAAGGTGGATTGAACCCCGAACGTCTCGACAAATTCGCCGAAGCGCGCTCGAAATTGCGCAAAAAGCGGGCCGACGAGGATCGGCGGCGAGCGGTCGACCTGTCCGCCGATGCCGCGCGGCGGCTCGCCGACTTCGGCCAGTTCTTCTTCCCGGCCGACCCGACTGAAACGGTGATCAATGAAGTGACCTTCATCCGCAGCTTCGCGGGGCAGGGTTCAGTAATCGACTCGAACATCGCGCCGGGCGACAATTGGGCTCAGTATAAGATGCGGGGCGACGGCGACGACTTCTGGGATGGCACCGGACGCCTGAGCTTCTTCACGTTGTGGCAGAACCCGTTCAACTCCAGCGTCCTCGTCACCCCGCGCACCAGCCTGTCAGTCAACGCCCATTTGTCATGCGATGCGGACTGGAGCGGGGTCGCCGCCTGGTTCGGAATGGAGTCCGAAGCGCGTGCCATCACGAGTGCGCGAACTACGGTGTGGGGGATGGATGCCAGCCAACGCTCGGTCGTCGACGAACGGGAGATTGGCTCCGCGAGCGTCTCGGGCGGGTTCTTCGGTGACGACGCCAGCCAAGCGATCGAGTTCGCCGACGTCCTGCAGGGGGCGGGTGTGGTCGTGCTCCCGAGCGCGTACATGTTGTTCGAGGTTGAAGTGGCGACCGACTGGCACGCCAATGGCGGTGCGTCGGTGACGCTCGACGCGGGGAGCGGGTCGCATCTCGTGTTGCTAAGCCAGATGGTGCTTGGCGGGGTCGGCACGCAGCCGCCCGCGTCGATCGTTCTTTCCGTCACGGTCAGCCCGGTCACCGGCGGCGCGGTGGCCAATCTCAGCTGGTCGGGTGCTTCAGGTACCCAGGTCGAGGTCTACCAGAACGGCACCAAGATCGGCGATGTCGCGAACAGCGGAATGTTCGGCATTACGGTGGCTTCGGGGACGCATGTGTTCAGGGTGTGCGAGACCGGGGCGTCGCGTTGTTCGAACGACGTGACGGTGACCGTTCCCTAGTAAGTCACGCTAGAGCTTGACCAGCATCTTGCCGGTGTTTGCGCCGGTGAACAGACCGAGGAAGGCATCGAACGTCTGGTCGAGTCCCTCGACCACCGTGTCGCGCGACTTCAATTGCCCCGCGGCCATCATCGCGCCCATGTCCTTGTAGAAGTCGCCGAGCTGGCCGAGATAGTCGGTGTAGATGAAGCCCTGCAGGCGGATGCGCATGGCGATGATCCGCATGAAGTAGCGCAGCGAAGTCGGATCGCCGCTGTTGTAGCCGTCGATCATGCCGCACATCGCGAACCGCGCATCCTTGCGCGCCACCGCCAGCGCGGCGTCGAGATGGTCCCCGCCGACGTTGTCGAAATAAACGTCAATCCCCTTGGGCGCCGCCGCGATCAACGACTTGACCACCGGCCCCGCCTTATAATCGATCACCTCGTCGGCGCCGAGCGATTTGACGAAGGCGCATTTGTCGGGACCGCCGGCGGATCCGATCACGGTCATGCCCTTGGCCTTGGCGATCTGCACCACCGCCGACCCGACCGCGCCCGCCGCGGCCGAGACGAACACGATGTCGCCGGGCTTGGCCGACGCCGCCTGAAGCAATCCGAAATAGGCCGTGCCGCCGGTCAGTCCGAGATTGCCGAGAAATGCCTGCGGCTCGACCCCGGGCATGGCGGGCAATTTGTTGAGGCTGGCGGCGGGGACGATCGCTTCATCGCGCCAGCCGGCCATGTGCAGCACCTTGTCGCCGGGCGCGAAGCCCGGATCGCGGCTCTCGATCACTTCGCCGACCGCGCCGCCGTCCATCGGCTCGCCGATCTGGAACGGCGGGACGTAGCTTTTTACATCGTTCATCCGCCCGCGCATGTACGGATCGACCGACAGCCAGCGATTGCGCACGTGGACCATGCCGTCACCAAGCTCGGGCAGGGCGACGTCGGCTAGCGCGGCATTGTCGCGGTTCGGCATGCCCCGGGGGCGGCTCGTCAATTGCCAGGCGCGGGCCATGTCGTCTCTCCTGTATTGGTTTCAAACCGCACTAAACCGGATGCGGCCAACAAAAAAGGCCCGACCGCAGCGCAGCGGCCGGGCCCCGGAAGATTGCTTGTCAGGCTCAGTAGGTGCCGGAGAAGCTCCGGCCCAGCATGTGCGGCCCGTCCTCGCCCTGGTCGTCGCGCTCGCCCAATGCGCGATTGCGCAAATCCTCGGCGAACTCGCGCTTGGCTTCCTCGGCAGTCTTGGCGAGGAACACCTTGCCATCCTCGACCCGGTCAATCTTCGAGCAATTGATCGAATGGTGGCGGCCGTCGGGGCTGTCGCTCTTGGTCAGGATGATCCGGTCGCGGCGGATATGGTCGACCTTGCCGACCAGCTGCTCGTCGGATCCGACCACGTCCATATGTTCAGCGACATTGCCGAGCATCTGGCGCTTGGTCTGACGCTGGCCGCGCCAGGTCGAGAATTCGCTGTCGAACCGCGACTGATTTTCGCGGCGGAATTCATCATAGTCGCGATCGAGATCCTCGATCTGACGGCTGCGCCATTGCGAATAATCGCTGTCGTGGCGACCACCGGTCGACGCCGGTGGGGTAAAGCCGCCGCGCTCGCGCTGCGATCCGCCGCGGTCGAACGTCTGACTGCGGTCAAACGTCTGGCCGCGGTCAGGCGCCTGGCCGCCTTGCGAGCGCTCGAACTCGTCAGGGAAAGTCGAGCGACCGGTATAGGGCCGACGCGCCGCGTCATCGCGATCGCGCGGGTTGCGCTCAAAGCGGTCCTGCGATTGCTCACGGCCGAAGCGCTGATCGTCGTGGCCGCTTTCGCGGTCGCGGCGGCGCTCGGAATCGTCATCGCCGAACCAGCTCGACACTTCGTCGCGCGCACGATCGAAAAAGCCGCGATCTTCGCGGCTCGAGCGATCGTATCGTTCATTGCTGCTGCGCGGCGAATCATATTGTCCACGGCGGCTGTCATAACGTCCGTCGGTCATCGGATACTCCTCCATCTGGTCACTGGACCTCCCGCTTGAAGGCCTTGGAAACAAAACGAACATCGGCCCACGCCCGTTCCGCCAATGGGGGCAAGAACGGGGCGCCACGCGATCAACCGAAAAACAGTCGCGCCAGAGCGTGATCAGGCGTTGCGTGGGGGAGGATGCGCCGCTATTGGGCGCTTGGCCAAGAGCGAGGGGCTGTAGCTCAGATGGGAGAGCGCTGCAATCGCACTGCAGAGGTCAGGAGTTCGATCCTCCTCAGCTCCACCACGCCCTCGGCCCTGAAAATCAGACTCAGCATCGCGATCGAACGCGGCACAGCGCCCGCGTGATGTTTACGATAGTTTACGCGTCCGCGCCCGATCACCACTCGCATTGTAACGGCCCTGTGGCCCATTTGACCTTCCACCGCCGCGCAATGCGGCTGCTGGAGGCATGATGTACCGAAGTCTTTCGTCCGTCGCTGCCGCGAGCTTGTTCCTGTGTGCATCGCCCGCAGTCGCCCAGGATGCGGCCGAAGCCGCCGCGAAGCCCGCGCTGAAGGTCAGTGGCGGTGTCACCCTGGTGTCCAAATATCGCTTCCGAGGCATCGGCCTGTCGGATGAGGATTCAGCGATCCAGGGCACGATCAACCTCAATCACGAAAGTGGCTTCTATGTCGGCCTGTGGTCGTCGAGCATCGACGGCTTCGGCGAGCTTGGCGGCTCGAACATCGAGCCGCGCGCGGCCTGCGCAAGAAACTGGAAGATGATCCCGGCCTGCCGCGGCTGGTCCGCAACGAGCCGTCGGTTGGCTACCGGCTGGTCGATCCTGGACGCGGCTAGCGTTCGCCGATCACTGTTCCGACGCGATCACCGTCGTCTGGACGCCTGTGGTCTTGGTATCGACGCTCGCGCTTGTGATCAGCACCGTCGTCCCCGCGCCCATCGCGCCCCGCATCCGGGCGACAAACGGTTCGGGCAATTGCATCCGCTCGACCCCTTGGGTGCTGACGATCGCGGCATCCTCGGCCTTCAAATTGTTGACCCCGACCTGAATCCATTCGTTGCGCCCGCGCGTGTCCTTGGCCAGCGTCAGCACCTGCGACTCCGATTCCTGCTGAGCGACGACAGCGCGGGCACGGCCGATCTCGGTTCCGTTGCGCAAGACCACGACCAATTGGTCGCCGGTCGAGATGATAATCGATACCGGGCCGGTCGGCGCGGCTTCGGGCGTCCAGCGATACGCCTCGCTATTTTGGAGTGGCAGGCGGGCGATCGATTTGCCGCCGTCGGTATGCGGCGCCAGCACGCCGGCCGGCGGCCGCTTGTATGGATCGGCCTTGCTGTTGGCGATGACCACCGTCCCGCCCATCGTCGTCGTCTTGAACAATAATTTGGAAAATTCGAGCGGCAGGCGGATGCAGCCGTGGCTTGCGGGATAACCGGGCAAATTACCGGCATGCATCGCCACGCCCTTCCACGTCAGCCGCTGCTGATAGGGCATCGGCGCATTGTCATAAGTGCGGCTGCGGTGGTCGATATCCTTTTCGAGGATGGTGAACACCCCGCCAGGGGTGGCGAAACCGACCTTGCCCGACGATACCGTGCTGACCGCGATGCGCACCCCATTGCGATAGACGGTGGCGAGCTGACGATCGAGTTCGACGTAGACCAGGACCGGCCCGTGCGGCGCGATATTGCCGGCCCACACCCAGTCGCCGGGTTTGAGCTTGTCGGCTTGCTTGGCGAGGGCGAGCGGCGAAGACACTTTCGAACCGCTGGCGAATGCAGGCGCAGCCGCTAGCGATAGGGCCAAGGTAATAGCGAGTGCAGTAGCGGCGCGTTTCATGGATCGTTCCTGTGCCCGAGTCTCGGCGCAAACTTAATCCATATCAAATCTCGTGCAAAGGGTCAGCCGCGGCGGGTAGCGGCTTTCATGGCCTTGCAGAACGCGCGAACCTGGTCGGGTCCGTCGGGTAGGACCGCCCGTTCCACCAGCGCGCTGCCGCTGATGACGCCTGCTGCGCCCGCTGCGACTGCGTCGGCGACATGGGTAGGCGACGAGATTCCAAAGCCAAGCACCGGCGGCGGTGCGCCGAGGCGCGCGAGGTCCGCGAACAATGTGCGGTGGCCCATTGTCGGCGCGACGCCGCTGCCGGTCACGCCGAGGCGGGCGACGCAATAGGTATAGCCGCGACCTAGCAGGGCGATCGTCTCTAGCGCCGGCTGCGGGGTGGTCGGCGCGGCGATCAGCACCGGGTCGATGCCCGCCGTGACTGCCGCTCCGGCCCAGGGCGCGGCTTCGATCGATGGGACGTCGGCGACCAGCAGGCTGTCGGCGCCGGCTTTGGCCAATTCGGCGCAGAACTGTTCGCGGCCACGGGCAACGACGATGTTGGCGTAGGTCAATATGCCGATCGGAATGGCGGGGTGGCGGGCGCGGAAGTCGGCGATCATGGTGAGGCAATCGGCGGTGCGTACCCCGGCTTCGAGCGCCTGCTTGGCCGCCTTGGCGATCACTGGACCGTCGGCGACCGGATCGGAAAAGGGAATTCCGACCTCGACCATGTCGGCGCCGCCCTCGATCAACGCGTCGAGCAAGGCGGCGGTTTGGCCGGGCGTGGGATGGCCGAGCATCAGGAAGCCGCCGAACGCTATCTCGTCGACTGAGGCGAGCCGATCGAACATTTGCGTGTAGCGGCTCATGCGTCGAGCAACTTCTGGACCTGCGCCATGTCTTTGTCACCGCGACCGGACAGGCCGACCACGATCACTGCTTCGGGTTGCTCCTCTGCCAGCCGCAGCGCTTCGGCCACCGCATGGGCCGACTCCAAGGCGGGGATGATCCCCTCGCGCCGCGACAGCGCCTTGAACGCGACCAATGCCGCATCGTCGGTGCACCCCACGTAAGTCGCGCGGCCGCTATCCATCAGGTGGGCGTGTTCGGGCCCGACCGCGGGATAATCGAGCCCCGCCGAAACCGACCAGCTGTCCGACACCTGGCCGTCGCTATCCTGCAGGATCAGCGTTTCGGATCCGTGGAGAATGCCGGGCGTGCCGCGTTGCAGGGTGGCGCCGTGCTCGCCGCCGTCGAGGCCCTTGCCTGCCGCTTCGACCCCGATCAACGCGACGCCTTCGTCGGCGACGAAATCCGCAAACAGCCCAATCGCGTTCGAGCCGCCGCCGACACAGGCGATTACCGCATCGGGCAGGCGGCCCTCGACGGCGAGGATTTGCGCGCGGGCTTCCTGGCCGATCACGCGCTGGAACTGGCGAACCATCAAAGGAAAGGGGTGGGGGCCGGCCGCGGTGCCGAGGAGGTAATGCGTCGTCTCGAAGCTCGCCGCCCAGTCGCGCAGCGCCTCATTGACCGCATCCTTCAGAGTCCGGTCGCCGCTGGTCACCGGGATCACCTCGGCCCCCATCAGCCGCATGCGATAAACATTGAGCGCCTGCCGCTCGATATCGTCCACGCCCATATAGATTTGCGTCGGAAGCCCGAACAACGCCCCGACCATCGCGGTGGCGACGCCATGCTGTCCGGCGCCGGTCTCGGCGATCAGGCGGGTCTTGCCCATGCGCTTGGCGAGCAGGGCCTGGGCAAGCACCTGGTTGGTCTTGTGCGCGCCGCCGTGGAGGAGGTCTTCGCGTTTGAGGTAGATGTTCTTGCCGAGGTTGCGGCAGCGAGTGAGCGGAGTGGGACGACCGGCATATTTGGTGAGCAGATCGTCAAGCTCGGCGCGGAACGCGGGGTCCTCCTCGCTGTCGAGGAAGGCGGCCTCGAGCTGCTCGAGCGCGGGGAGCAAAATCTCCGGCACGAAGCAGCCACCATATTTTCCGAAGCGACCGTCTAGGCGCATGGTTCAGGCACTTTCTGGCGCGAGGTGGGGCGAAGGGTTTCGAACAGTCGGGCGATCTTGTCGTGCGATTTCACACCGGGGCTTTCATCCATCGCTGAACCCACGTCGAGGGCATAAGCTCCGACCGCTCTTGCCTCGAGTGCATTATGCACCCCGATCCCGCCAGCCAGCAAAGCGCGGGGGAGTTCGGGGCGGCCTTGAATCCTGGACCAGTCGAAGGTCTGGCCGGTGCCGCCTGGGCCATTGTCGAACAGGATGCGGTCGGCTTGGCGGATCGGGTCGCCGGGTGATTCGGCGAACCAGGTTTCGGTTCCGGTCGCACTGCGAGCATCATATGGCGCATTGTGGAGCTGGATTGCCTTCAAAGCTAATTCTTGAACAATGTCAGTTACTTGATGGCGGAAGACGGCGACGAGAGGCGGGGCGTTTCTGGCGCCGTCGATCGCATTTAGCGCGGCATCGAGCGTGACGTCGCGCGGGGTGCCGGGGACGAAGACGAGACCGGCGAACGCGGCGGGGGCGGCGGCGTCGAGATCGGCGGCGGTGCGCAGGCCGCACAATTTGACGCGGCCGAACGCCAAAGCGCGGGCCTCCCCGTGGGGGTCGCCGCTGCGCATCGGGGTCGAGCCGATGAGGAAGCCATCGACATGGGGCGCGAGGCGGTCGATGTCGGCGCGGGTGGCGATCCCGGATTCGGAGATGACCAGCGCGTCGCCCGCCATCCCCGCGAGCCGCTCGGTGACATTAAGGTCGGTGCGGAAGGTCTTGAGGTCGCGATTGTTGATGCCGATCAGCGCCGCCCCGAGCGCCACCGCGCGGCGCATTTCGGGCTCGTCATGAACCTCGACCAGCACGTCCATGCCGAGCCGGTTGGCCTCGGCCATGACGGCGCGGGCCGCCGCGTCGTCGAGCACCGACAGGATCGCCAGCACGGCGTCGGCCCCCGCGATCCGCGCTTCGGCCACCTGAGCCACATCGACGATGAAATCCTTGGCGAGGATCGGCCCGTCGAAGGCGGTGCGCGCGGCGGCGAGATCGGCCAGCGACCCGCCGAAGAAGCGGTTGTCGGTGAGCACGCTCATGCCGTCCGCGGCCCCGGTGTAGGCGCGGGCGACGGCCCGATCCTCCCCAAGGATTTCATCGTCGATGTGGC
>JBKJNP010000086.1:0-2660 GCA_046593565.1 Sphingomicrobium sp.
TCCGAGCATCTCGGCACCGCCCGGCAAGTCGAATATTTCGACCGCGAATCCGACCGGCTTGGCCATGCACCGCCGGTGGTAGACAGCGCCGACGTGCTGCGCGATCCGGCCGCAACGCTGGCCTTGCTGTGCGCCGCGCTTGGCATCGAGTGGGACCCGGCAATGCTTCGGTGGGAGCGGGGGATCCGCGCCACCGACGGCATCTGGGCATCGCACTGGTACGACACGGTCGCCGCCAGCACCGGCTTCGGCCCACCCGAGGAGGGACCGGTCGATCTCGGTTCCGAGGAGCAACGCGTCGCCGACGCCTGCCGCCCCGATTATGACTATCTGTCCCGTTTCGCCTTGAGGAGTGACGCATGATCGCCCGTGCCCTGCTGACCGCCGTTTCGCTAATCGCCGCCACCGCCGCTACCGCTGCACCAACCTATATCCAGGCGGGTCGGGTGATGGCGGTACCGGGCAAGCCGGTCCTCGGCCCATCGACTATCATCGTCGATGGCGGTCGGATCGTCTCGGTCCAGGCCGGCCACATCGCCCCGCCGGAGGGCGCGGCGCTGGTCGACCTCAAGGACAAGATTGTCCTGCCGGGGTTGATCGACAGCCATGTCCACTTGGCATCTGACCGGGCGGGGCTGGAAGGAGCGGCAGCCGCGATTTCGGACAGCGATGAGTTGGGTGCATTCGAAACTCAGTATAACGGGATGAAGACTCTTCGGGCGGGCTTCACCACCGTCCGCAACCTGGGTGACGGCGGCGCGGTCATGGCGCTGCGCGATGCGATCGGACGGGGCTGGGTCATGGGACCGCGGATCGTGGACGCGGGCCAGTCAATCTCGACCACCGGCGGCCATATGGATTATCGCAATGGCGTATCGGACGAAGTGGCGGCGCTTCAGCCAGTCCCCGAAAATCTGTGCGACGGCCCCGACGAATGCCGCAAGGTCGTGCGCAACCAGATCGGTCGCGGTGCCGACGTGATCAAATTCGCCAGCACCGGCGGGGTCAACAGCGGCACCGGCCTCGCCACGCGGATGCTAGAGGCCGAAGCCCGCGCGCTGGTCGAGACGGCCCATGCCTATGGGCGCAAGGTCGCGGTTCACGCCCATGGCGCCGAAGGGATCAAGCTCGCGCTCCGGGCGGGCGCGGATTCGATCGAGCATGGCACGGTGATGGACGACGAGATCATCAAGCTGATGAAGGCCAGGGGCACTTATTATGTGCCGACGCTATCGACCGTAAACGGCTATCTCGAGCGTCTCGCGGCCAATCCCAACGCCTATCGTCCCGAGGTCAAGAAACAGATCGACTGGCGCATCGGCATCACCGGCCAGTCGTTGCTCAAGGCGGTTCCGGCCGGGGTCAAAATCGCCTTCGGGACCGATGCGGGCGTGTCGAAACACGGTCGCAACGCCGACGAATTCGAGCTGATGGTCAAATATGGCATGACCCCGGTGGAGGCAATCAAGGCCGCTACCGTCAACGCAGCGGACTTACTCGGGCTGTCGGCCGAGATCGGCACCATCGAGCCGGGCAAGAGCGCCGACCTTATCGCTGTCGCGGGCGACCCCACTTCCGATGTGCGCGTGCTGAAGTCGGTCGCCTTCGTCATGGCGCGCGGCGAGGTGATCAAGGATTAGCGGCGCTTCGGCCGCATCGCCCTAGTGTTCGAGATCGTGATAGTGATATTTGTCGTAGTCGCCGCCGACCCCGGTGTTGGAGAAGGCACCGTCGCGCTGCTCGGCATAGGCGTTGGCCATGAACCACTGGCGGATGCCGAGCCCGATCGCACCGATCGGAATGCCGATTCCGAAGAAGCCCATCGGCGCATCGAGCAGGAACACGCCGGTAAGCCAGGCGACCCCGAATCCGATCAGCCAGAAGTGAATTTTCCCCATTACGCTACCCTTATCTTCAACCCTTTCGGCATTGCTGTCATGGCGGGTGAGTTTCTAACAATGCGTAAACCGCGACGATTCAACCCGCCTCCCGGTGTCCACCCGTTGACCTTCGCGCGGATCGCCCGTATTGGCCCGCTCGTTCGATAGGGAACCGCGATTCTTCGCATCCCCACGGGCAAGAGCTGAACATTGCTCCACGACGCGAAGGCCGGTGACCCGCAAGGATCGCCGCGTTTCGCGCATTCGTCCATTCGGTCGAAGTCGTGCGCAAAAGTAACCGTCAGGGGCTTCCTGGCAACGAAAGGTGAAGGCTTCATGCCGACGATTAACCAGCTGATCCGGAAGGGTCGCGAACCGCAGAAGGCCAAGGCCAAGGTCCCTGCGATGGAACAGAACCCGCAAAAGCGCGGCGTCTGCACCCGTGTTTACACCACCACCCCGAAGAAGCCGAACTCGGCGTTGCGCAAGGTTGCCAAGGTCCGCCTGACCAACCAGCGCGAAGTCATTTCGTACATCCCGGGTGAGGGCCACAACCTGCAGGAGCACAGCGTCGTGCTGATCCGCGGCGGCCGTGTGCGCGACCTTCCCGGTGTGCGGTATCATGTCCTTCGCGGCGTGCTCGACACGCAAGGCGTGAAAGATCGCCGCCAGAGCCGCTCCAAATACGGCGCCAAGCGTCCCAAATAACTGACGAGTAAGCCCCGAACCTGTTTCGGAACCGGCTGAATAGAAAGGAATATCCTATGTCCCGTCGTCGTC
>JBKJNP010000114.1:0-6137 GCA_046593565.1 Sphingomicrobium sp.
GCGCTTGCCCAGCGCCTCGCCCTGGTAGCTGAAGGCGAGCTCGGCGCCCGCACCGGCGAGCTGCTTGCTAATCCCCCAGGCGAGCGACTTGTCATTGGCGAGGCCCATGATCAGGCCCCGTTTGCCCTTCATTAAACCGCTCATGTCTGGACCCCCTTACTTTCGCCTGCCGGACGCATTTCGTTGACGACATCTTCGTCGGGCGCCGGCTCGTCGACTTCCAGCGCGGCGACGAACGGCCCGGTATAGACTTCGCCTTTTAGCGCGTAGGCCCCCGGATCCGCCAGCGCGGCGTTCAATTCCGCCCCGGTGACCACGCCCAGCCCGATGATGAAGAAGAAGATTAAGGCGATCATCACCCCGGCGAGGCTGCCGTAGGTGATCTCGTAGCCGCCGAGCAGGCTCAGCGTGATCGGCAGCAGTTCGGCGGTAGCGATCCACCACAATGTGATCAGCAAGGCGCCGGGCCATTTGCGGCAGCTGATCTTGCGATAGCGCGACGGGGTCAGTGCCAGCAGGGTGAAGTAAAAGGTCACGAACAAGGCCACCGCCGGCGCGATCCGGTAGAAGCCGAGCGTGGTGGCGAGACCGTTCGATCCCGGCACGCGGTCGACCACGAAATGCTGGACCGAGGTCAGGGCGACGGTCGCGCCGAACGCCGCCATCAACACCAGCACCGCGGCCAGGATCCAGGCGCTCGACAGCAGGCGATAAGTCCAGAACGGGGCACTGAACTTGACCCCATAAGCGCGGCGCAAGATGTCGCGGATGGTCTCGATATAGCTTGCCGCGGTCCACAGCCCGACCGCGGCGCCGAGCCACAGCAAGGTGCCGGTACGCACCGTCAGCACTTCGTTGACCGGTCCGGCGAGCACGCTCGCCACCTGCGGCGGAAGCTTGGCCAGGATCGTCGCCACGGTCTTCGCACCGTCCGCCGACTGGCCGAGCAGTTGCGCGATGGCGGTGGCGAGGATGAAGAAGGGGAACAGCGCCAGGATCGACAGGAAAGCGAGGTTGCCGGCGTGGATGAAGCCGTCGTTATAGACACCGATCGCGATCCGCTTGGTGATCTCCCACGGGGTCGGTTCAGCGTGAATCTTTTCCGCGATCTTCGGGCCATAAGCCGCGGTTTCGGCCGCCAGCCGCTTGCGCCGGTCTTCGGGTGACAGGGGATGCTGGTCTTGCATGCGGGGGCTAGACGCCGAGCGACAAGCGCGGATTGCCGCCGCCGTCCCAGTCCGCCGCGAATGTTTCCAGCGCGGCATCGCCGGCCGGAATGTCGATCGCTAGGCTCACCAGCAGATCGCCGCGCCTGCCCGCCTTGTCGGTGAAGCCGCGGCCCTTGATCCGAAGCACCTTGCCCGAGCTCGCGCCCTTGGGCACGGTCAGCATCACCGGCCCCTCGGGAGTCGGCGCCTTGACCTTGGCCCCGAGCACCGCCTCCTTCAACGAAATCGGCAGCGACAGGCGGATATCCTTGCCGTCGCGGGCGAAATGCGGATGCGCGGCAATCTCGATCGCGATGATCGCGTCGCCCGTGCCGCCCGGTCCCGGCTGGCCCTGGCCGGCAAGGCGGATCTTGCTCCCCTCCTCGACTCCCTTGGGCAATTTGACGTCGATCGCCTTGCCCGCGGCGAGAGTTACCCGCTGCGGGGCAAGGGTGGCGGCGTCGAGGAACGGCACCTTGAGCCGGTACTGGACATCGGCCCCCTTCTGCGGTGCGCGCCCGCGGTTGCCGAAGCCACCGCCAGGGCTCGCCCGCCGCCCGCCGCGCGATCCGGCGAACAATCCTTCAAACAAATCGCTCAGATCCGCCGTCGCCGCCTGGTCGAACCCTTCAAAGCCTCCGCCTTGGCCCGGGCGCGGCCCGGCGCTAGCGCCAAATCCTCCGCCGCCGCTGCCGCCGCCGCCAAAACCGCCGAACTTGGGATTGCCCTCGTCGTCGATCTCGCCGCGGTCGTAGCGCGCGCGTTTGTCCTTGTCGGACAATATGTCATAAGCCTGCGTGATCTGGTTGAAGCGTTCGGCCGCCTTAGGGTTGTCCTGGTTGCGGTCGGGGTGAAGCTGCTTGGCGAGGCTTCGATAGGCCTTCTTGACCTCGGCCTCGCTCGCGCCGCGCTTGATCCCCAGGCGTTGATACAAATCCATGGGGACGCTCCTGCAACAGGGTGCCTTGCAGGGCAAGCACCGCGCGGCCTAGAGCCGCATCCGATGACCGACGATCCCCTCGCCCTGTTCGACACCTGGTTCGCCGAGGCGCGCGCCTCCGAGCCCAATGATCCCGACGCGATGGCGCTCGCCACCGCCGATGCCCATGGTCGGCCGTCGGCGCGGATGGTGCTGCTCAAGGGCCACGGCCTCGATGGGTTCGTGTTCTACACCAACCTCGACAGCCGCAAGGGCGACGAACTTGCCGCCAACTCCAATGCTGCTTTGCTGTTCCACTGGAAGTCGATCCGCCGCCAGGTGCGGATCGAAGGGCCGGTCGAGAAGGTGAGCGACGCCGAAGCCGATGCCTACTTTGCTTCGCGCAGCCGCGATTCGCAGCTTGGCGCCTGGGCGTCGGACCAGTCGCGGCCCCTGCCCGACCGCGCCACCTTCGAAGCCCTGTTCGAGGATATGCGCGCCAAATTCGACGGCGGCGACGTTCCCCGCCCTCCGCGCTGGTCCGGTTTCCGCGTCATCCCCCGCGCGATCGAGTTCTGGTCCGACGGCGCCCACCGCCTCCACGAGCGTCGTTTGTTCACCCGCACCGGCGAGACCTGGACCGAAGGGCTGCTCTACCCGTGACCCCCCCCGCTTCTACCAACGGCGCCGCCCGCGCCCGCGAGCAGCTTCGCGCCCAGCTCACCACCCGCGCTGCTTTGGCCAGCATCGCGATGGCGGTCTTCCTCGTCGTGCTGAAGAGCTATGCCGCGATCCACACCGGCTCGGTTGCGATGCTCGGCAGCCTCGCCGACACCGCGCTCGACCTGGTCGCCAGCATCGTCACGTTGGTCGGGGTGCGCTTCGCTGCCATGCCGGCCGACGACGACCATCGCTTCGGCCATGGCAAGGCGGAGGCGCTGGCGGCGCTGGCGCAAGTCGTGCTGATTTCCATCTCGGCCATTGCCATCGCCTGGCGCGCGATCGACCGGCTCGGCAGCAATGCGCAGACCGAGGGGCTTGAGCTCGGCATGGGCGTGTCGATGGTCGCGATCGGCGCGACCTTTGCCTTGCTCGCCTACCAGCGCCACGTCATCAAACGCACCGGATCGGTCGCGATCGAGACCGACCATGTCCATTATCAGTCGGATCTTTTGCTCAACTTGTCGGTGATCATCGCTTTGGTCCTTGACCAGTTGATGGGTTGGCGGATGGCGGATCCATTGTTCGGGATCGCGATCGCCGCGTGGCTGCTTTACGGCGCCTGGCGCGCGGCGAGCCGTTCGATAGACCAGTTGATGGACAAGGAATGGCCCGAGGCCAAGCGTCGCGATTTCCTGGCCGCCGCCGCCGCTTATCCCGAGCTTGCCGGCCTTCACGACCTTCGCACCCGCACCAGCGGTGCCTATGATTTCGTCCAGTTCCACGTCTGGGTGCCCGGCGACTGGACGGTCGAGGCCGCCCACGACCGCATGGACCGGGTCGAGGAAGCGCTGCAGGCGCGCTTCCCCGGGACCGAAATCCTTATCCACCTCGATCCCGAGGGCCATACCGACCGCGAGACGATGCTGTCCTCCGCCATCACCGAGAGCCGCTCATGACGCCCTTGCCCTTTTTCCAGGTCGATGCCTTTGCCAGCAAGACATTCGAAGGCAATCCCGCCGCGGTCATGCCGCTGAGCGAATGGCTGCCCGATGAGGTGATGCAGGCGATCGCGGCGGAAAATAACCTCGCCGAAACCGCCTTCACCGTGCCCAGCGAGCGCGACGACGCCGATTATGATCTGCGCTGGTTCACCCCGACGGTCGAGGTCAATCTGTGCGGCCATGCGACCCTGGCGGCGGCGCATATTCTGCTCCACGGCGCGGCGGTGCGCTTCGCCACCAAGTCGGGCATCCTGACGGTCAGCCGCGGTGCCGAATTGCTCAGGATCGACATGCCCGCCGCGCCGGTCGAGCCGACCGATCTGCCCGCGCTGACCCGCGCGCTCGGTGTCGACGCTCCGGTGTTCGTCAGCCGCGAGGGCAATGGCAACACCATCGTCCTGCTGGAGAAGGAGGCGGCGGTGCGGGCGGTAACGCCCGATTTCACCGCGCTGCGGCAGCTTGACTATCTCGTCTCGGTCACCGCACCGGGCGACGACACCGCCATCGCCAGCCGCGTGTTTGCCGCATATCACGGCATCGACGAGGATCCGGTCACCGGCTCGGCGCATTGCGCTTTAGTACCGTTCTGGGCCGGGCGGCTCGGCCGCCACCACTTCACCGCCTTGCAGGCGAGCAAGCGCGGCGGCCATCTCGACTGCGAACTGCACGGAGACCGGGTCATCCTCGGCGGCCATTGCGTCACCGTGATCGAGGGTCATTTCCAGCTTTAGCAGCCACTTGGCGACGTTTCCCCTTGTTTGATCAACCATCGCGGCCCACCTATGTTGCAGTGCAGCATTTAACGCTGTCTTGCGAGGGAATGCCGATGCGCCGCCTTGGAACCACCGTTGCCCGCCTCACCGCGATGCGCCGCGCCGGGCTGGCGTCGATGGCGCAAGGTGACGGCCGCCTGTCACCATTGACCGGCTTCGGAGCCAACCCCGGCGCACTCGACGCCAAAATCTACCTGCCCGACAATTTGCCCTCCGGCGCTCCGCTGGTGGTCGTGCTCCACGGCTGCACCCAGAATGCGGGCGTGTATGACAAGGGCAGCGGCTGGTCGACGCTGGCCGACCGCCATGGCTTCGCCTTGCTGTTCCCTGAGCAAAGCCGCGCCAACAATTCCAATCTGTGCTTCAACTGGTACGCAGCCGCCGACGCCCGCCGCGGCAAGGGCGAAGCCAGGTCGATCGCCCGGATGATCGAGCATATGACCGCCGAGCATGACCTCGACGCCGACCGCATCTTCGTCACCGGCCTGTCGGCGGGCGGGGCGATGACCGCGGTGATGCTCGCCACTTATCCCGAATTGTTCGCCGGTGGCGCGATCATCGCCGGCCTGCCGTTCGCCACCGCCAACACCTTGCCCGACGCGCTCGAGCGGATGCGCGGGACCGGCGGTCCGTCACGGCGCGAGCTTGGCAAGCTCGCAAAGGCCGCCGCCTCGCATGACAGACCGGTGCCGACACTGTCGGTATGGCACGGCACCAGCGATCATATCGTCGCTCCCGCCAACGCCACGGCGATCGTCGACCAGTGGCGTGACCTTCACGGGGTTGGCGATTCGCCGGGCAAGGTCGACCGGATCGACGGTCATCGCCGCGAAACCTGGCATGACAATGATGGTCGCGCGGTGGTCGAACGCTATGACATCGACGGCATGGGGCACGGCACCCCGCTCGACACACGCGGCAGTGAGGCGTGCGGCACCGCCGGCCCGCATATGCTGGAGGCGAACATCTGTTCGACCCGCCGCATCGCCGAAAGCTGGGGGCTGACCGGGAAGGTCGTTGCGAAGACCGAACCGAGGATCGCCGTCACCGCCGTGCCGCCCACCCGCACCCCGACCATGCCGCTTGTGCCGCCCCGTGCAACCGGCGTCGGCGCGGTGATCGAGGATGCGCTCCGGGCAGCCGGCCTGATGCGCTAGCGTTAGGGGGTCGGCGCGGGCTTGGCCCCGACCTTGTGCAGCGCCAGCCGGAAGCGGAGCACGCTGTTGGCCGGGATCGTCCCGGTGGCGCGTTCGCCATAGCCGAGCGCGGGCGGGATCCAGACGATCCACTCGTCGCCCGGCTTCATCAATTTCAGCGCCTCGCTGAACCCCGGCACGAACCCGTCGATATCGCCGCTGAGCGGCTCGCCCCGCGCGAAACTGCTGTCGAACGTCTCGCCATTGGTCAATTTGCCTTCATAGTCGAAGGTCACTTGTTCGCCCGTCACCGGCGAGCGGCCATTCTTCGGCCCCGACTTGACGACAAAATATTGCAGTCCGCTCGCCGTCGTCACGACCCGCTTGGCGGCGGCGTTGCGGGTCAGGAAGTCAGCCCCAGGCGCGGTCGACGGCGG
>JBKJNP010000036.1:0-8066 GCA_046593565.1 Sphingomicrobium sp.
CCATGCTTATCCGCCGGTGATCGAGACCTTGCTGGCCGAAGCGCTGGCGCTGACCGCCTTGCTCGGGTCCCTGCTCAAGGACGGCGGGCAGATGACGCTTCAGGCGCAGACCGAAAATGGCATCGTCGACCTTTTGGTGTGCGATTATCTCGACGGCGAGTTGCGCGGTTACGTCCGTCACGATGCCGAGCGACTGGCCGAGGCCGGGCCGGCGCCGTCCTTGTTCGCCTTGTTCGGCAAGGGATATCTCGCGATCACCTTCGACCAGGCGTCGACCAAGGAGCGCTATCAGGGGATTGTTCCGCTGGAGGGCGTCAGCCTGGGTCAGGCGGCGGAAAGCTATTTCACCCAGTCCGAGCAGATCCCGTCGATCGTGCGGCTGGTGGCCGACAAGCGCGAGGGTGGCTGGACTGCGGGCGGAATCCTGTTCCAGCATTTGCCCGAAGGCGAGGAGGGGCGCGAGCGAATCCATACCAAGCTCGACCACCCCGACTGGCCGCATGTCGCGGTGCTTGTCGGGTCGGTGAAAGATGAGGAATTGCTCGATCGTGAGCTGGCGCTGGACGAGCTGGTATGGCGGCTGTTCCACGAAGAAGACGAGGTGCGGATCCTGCCCGCGGTGGCCCTGTCGCGCGGATGCCGCTGCGACCCCGATTACGTACGCTCGGTGATCGCCCGCTTTCCCGCCGAGGAACGGGAGCAGATGGTCGGCGAAGATGGCTTCATCCGGGTCGATTGCGCCTTTTGCGCGATCGACTTCCCGATTTCGCTGGCCGAGATCGAGCAACCGGAATCCAGCTAGATTTTGTTGATCGAAATCTGTTATTGATCTTTGCATGATGTCGCGTCTGTCGTTTGTCCGGGTTGGTGCCTGTTGTGCAGTGGCGCTGCTGCTTGGCGGCGCGAGCTTGCCGAAGGCAATGGCCGGGCCGGGCGAATGGGAGATCGGCAAGGATGCCGCCGGCCGTGGCGAGCGCGTCTGCCTGCCCGATCCGGCGATGCTGATGCAATGGGAGCATCGCGGCAAGCCGTGCGAGCGCACGATCCTGAATTCGTCGATCGATCGGGCCGAGGTGCAATATAGCTGCGCCGGCGGCGGCTTTGGTACCTCACGGGTCCAGGTGCTGACCCCGCGATCGGTCAAGGTCAGCACGCAAGGCATCTCGGGCGGATTGCCGTTCGGCTACACCATCCACGCGCGCCGGTTGGGCGATTGTGCGGCCCGATAAAGCGACTCCATTAAGGCCTTGTTTAACCATGTCCATTTAGAAGGGTGGCTGTGCTCTCGGTGAGGGCACGCTTTCCTCCCTTTCGGGTGCACCAGCGCCCGACCCTGGGGCCGCCTTGGCGGCCCCTTTTTTTTAGGACGCGCGCGGCTTAAGGGCGGCACATGCTCCTGTTCCTGATCAAAGCATTGGTGTCGGGCCTGCTCGTCGCGCTGATTTCGACCATCGCGCGGCGCTATCCGGGCTGGGGCGGGCTGGTCGCGTCGCTGCCCTTGGTGTCGGTGATGGCGATGCTGTGGCTCTACGGCGAGACTCGCGAAACCGAGAAAGTCGCCGCGCTGGCGATGAGCACCTTCTGGTTCTTCCTGCCGTCGATGCCGATGTTTTTGCTGATCCCGCTCATGTTGCGATCGGGCTGGTCGTTCGGGGTGACGATGATCACCGCGGTGGTCGTTACGATGCTGCTCTATGCCGGGATGAACTGGCTCGCGCCCAGGCTTGGGATCATGCTGTGAAGCAAGGGGTGGTGTTGCTGTCGGGTGGGCTCGATTCGATGGTCTGCGCCGCTTTGGCGCGTGAGGCGGGTTTTTCCGTGCTCGCGCTGACGATCGATTATCACCAGCGCCATCGGATCGAGCTGGAAGCGGCAAGGACGATCGCCGCCGAGCTCGCCGACCGCCACATCATCCTGCCGATCGACCTCAGCGCGTTCGGCGGATCGTCGCTGACCGACGACAGCATCCTGGTCGGCAAGGAGGGCGTGGGTGAGGGCATTCCGCTGACTTACGTCCCCGCGCGCAACACAGTGTTCCTCAGCCTGGCGCTGGCGTGGGCCGAAGCGGCCGGCGCGCGCGACCTGTTTGTGGGGGTCAACGCGCTCGATTATTCGGGCTATCCCGACTGCCGCCCCGATTTCATCGCCGCGTTCGAAGCGCTGGCGAATCAAGCCACGCGGGCAGGGGTCGAGGGGGAGGGCTTCACGATCCATGCCCCGCTGCAGCACATGACCAAAGCCGACATTGCGCGCGAGGCGGCTCGGCTCGGTCTTGACGCCGGGATCAGCCACAGCTGCTACGACCCGGCGCCTGACGGCGGCGCCTGCGGGCGCTGCGATGCATGCCGGCTGCGCGCCAAGGGGTTTGAGGAAGCAGGCCTGCCCGACACGACGCGATACCAATGAGCTACGCGGTCAAGGAAGCCTTCCTGACGCTGCAGGGGGAGGGGATGCAGGCCGGCAGCCGCGCGGTGTTCCTGCGCTTTGCCGGATGCAATTTATGGTCGGGACGGGAGCAGGATCGCGCCGCGGCGGTGTGCAACTTCTGCGACACCGATTTCGTCGGCACCGACGGGGTCGGCGGGGGCAAATTCGCCGACGCGGAGGCGCTGGCTGTGCACGTCGCCGCGCTTTGGGGCGAGGGAACCGAGCAAAGGCTGGTGGTGATCACCGGCGGCGAGCCGATGCTACAGCTCGATTCCTCGCTGGTCGATGCGCTGCATGGCGAGGGCTTCCGCATCGCGGTCGAGAGCAATGGCACGATTTCCGCGGTGGCAGGGATCGACTGGCTGTGCATCAGCCCCAAGGCGGGCAGTGACGTGGTCCAGCGCCGCGGCGATGAGTTGAAACTGGTGTGGCCGCAGGCGGGGTTCGATCCGGTCGCGCTCGAAGCATGGGATTTTGCCAACTATCTGGTGCAACCGATGGATTGCGCGGACCGCGAGGCGGCGCTGCACGCGGCGATCGCGCTGGCGATGGAGCGTCCCAAGTGGCGGCTGACGTTGCAGGCGCACAAGATCGTCGGCCTGCCCTGATCGCCTGCGCATGAAAAAGGGGCTGACGGATCGCTCCACCAGCCCCAATTCCTGCAGTGCAAATGACGACGCCCCCCGAATCGGGAGCGCCGGTCAATTACATCGCGTTATTGGTTGTCACGTTCGCCGACATGTTCATGTCGCCGTTCATGGTCATGTTCGCATCGGCGGCCATGTTGGCGTCGGCGTTCATCGCACCATCGACAGCAGTCGTGTCGTTGGTGACAACGTTCTCGGCGTTCATGGTCTCGTCGACATTCATCGTATTTTCGGCAGCATCATTCTTGCTGCAAGCAGCAACCGCCAGGGCCGCACCAGCGACCAGGATAAGAGCACGCATTCAAAACTCCCTTGATTTTTTATGACCTGGAGCAGGTTTGCCCCACTTTCCAAATCGAGCGCACAATAGGCGCAAGGGATCAACGTCTCAAGTCTCTTTCGCGTTCCGCCCCAAATTTCCGAGAAATTCGGGAAAAGTGGTGCGCAGGAAATGGTCGAGATCGGCCATTTCGGGCGATCGGCCAAGCGCTTTCAGACTGGTCACGCCAAAGTCGTCGATGCCGCACGGAACGATGCCCGAAAAGTGCGACAGGTCGGGTGCGACGTTGATCGAGAAACCGTGCAGCGTCACCCAGCGCTTCACTCTTACCCCGATCGCGCCGATCTTGGCTTCGCCCGCGCCCGAGCCGGTCCAGATCCCGATCCGCCCGCATTCGCGCCGCGCCTCGACGCCCAGATGCCCGAGCGCGTCGATCATCCAGCCTTCGAGGCAATGGACGAACAAGCGAATGTCGCGGCCGCGCTTCTCCAAGTCGAGCATGAGATAGCCAACCCGCTGTCCGGGCCCATGATAGGTGTAGCGCCCACCGCGTCCTGCCTCGACCACCTCGAAGCCCTGGGGGTTGAACAGTTCGGCCGGATCGGCGCTGGTGCCGGCGGTATAAATCGGCGGATGTTCGACCATCCAGGCGAGCTCGGACGCGGTGCCGGCCCGGATCGCGGCGGCGCGGGCCTCCATTTCGGCGAGGCTTTCCGCATATGGGGTGAGACCCGCGCTGACCCGCCATTCGACATTGTCGATCATGGTCCGCGACATGGGCCGCGCGCAGGGCCGCCGCAAGTGCGTTGCCATCGACCGGCGGCGTGCGCATAAGCCCCCGAGCATCATGGGAGCGGACCAGTGAAACTGTCGATCGGCAAGGCGTGGGAAGAAACCAGCGCATTTCTCGGGCGCGAAGCGCGACTGGTCGCGCCGGTGGCGCTGGCAATGTTCGCGCTGCCGACGGTGCTGGCCGAGTGGGCCTATCCCGGCGGCAATGCGACCGGCGCTGGCGGCTGGCTGATGATCCTTGTCCTGCTGGCGGTATTGGTCGGGCAAATGACGATCGTGCTACTGGTCAATGGCTGGCGGGGGAGCATCGGCGAGGCACTGGGCAAGGCGGCGCGGCGGCTGCCGGTGCTGATCGGCGCCTTGACCATCGTCTTCCTGCCGATTGTGATCGTCGCGACGTTGGTCATCGGCGTCACCCTGGTCAGCGCCGGGATCACCGATCCCGCGGCGGTGACGCCGGCGGCGCTGGCCAAGATGCCGGCTTTCCTGTGGTTGATGGTGGTGCTCATCATCCTGTTCTTGTTCCTCGGCGTGCGGCTGTTCCCGGTGTCGGCCATCGCCGCGAGCGAGTCGGTTGGGCCGATCGCCCTGATCAAGCGCAGCTGGCAATTGACCAGGGGCGTGTTCTGGCGAGTGCTGGTGCTGGTCCTGCTGCTCGGCCTTGTCGGGCTGATCCTCAGCTCGGCGGTGACGATAGTGGTCGGGTCGGTGGCGACGCTGGCGGCGGGTGAACCGAAAGCATTCAACACCTCGGCGCTGATCGTGGCGCTGGCCAGCGGGCTGATCGGGGCGATGGTGTCGACCGTGTCGGCGGCGATGGCCGGGCGGGTCTATGCCCAGCTAGCGGCGCCGGAGGCGAGCGTCCCGGCGGCTTAAGCCCAGCGCGCGAGCGGTGGCAGGCTCATCAATATGGCGTCGATGTTGCCGCCGGTCTTGAGCCCGAACAAAGTGCCGCGGTCGTAGAGCAGGTTGAACTCGACATAACGCCCGCGGAACTCGAGCAAAGCTTCGCGGTCGGCCTCGGTGAACGACTGGTCCATCCTCCCCCGCACCAGCGCCGGGAAGATATCGAGAAACGCCTCGCCGATGTCGCGGGTGAAGGCGAAATGCTGGTCGAAATGATCCTCCAGCCGGTCGAAGAAAATGCCGCCGACACCGCGCGCGACTTCGCGGTGGGGCAGCCAGAAATATTCCTCCGCCCATTTCGAAAAGCGCGGATAGAAAGTCGGGTCATGCGCGGCGCAGGCGGCGCGCAGCCGCGCGTGGAACGCGTCGGTGTCGGCTTGGTAGGGGATGGCCGGGTTGAGATCCGCCCCGCCGCCGAACCAGCGCCGGCTGGTCGTCAGGAACCGGCAGTTCATGTGCACCGCGGGGACGTGCGGGTTGGCCATATGTGCGACCAGGCTGATGCCGGTGGCGAAGAAGCTCGGATCGTCCTCGGCGCCGGGGATCGAGGCGGCAAATTCCTCGCTGAAGCGGCCGCCGACAGTCGAGACGTTGACCCCGACCTTTTCGAACACCAGGCCGTTCATCTGCGACCGCACCCCGCCGCCGCCGGGCATTTCATTTCCTTGGCCGTCGCTCTCGGTCCGGTCCCACGGCGTGTAGGCAAAGGCCGCGTCGCTTCCCGCCTCGCGCTCGATCGTCTCGAATTCAGCGCAAATCCGGGTGCGCAGCGACTCGAACCAGTCGCGCGCGGCTTGCTGTTGGTCGTCGAGCGGTTTCATCGGGGCAAGCTTTCAGTCTGGCGGAGGGCTTCGCCGAGCGCGAGGGCGGCGGCGGTGGCGAGGTTCAAGGAGCGAACGTCGGCGCGGATCGGGATTCGCAAAATGGCATCGCATTGCGCCGCGACCTCGGGCGGGACGCCGCCGCTTTCCTTGCCGAACAGCAATATGTCGTCGGCGGCAAAGGTGAAATCGTAGGGCGACTGCTCGCCCTTCGTCGACAGCAAGATCAGCCGGCCCGGCGTGTTGGCCTGAAGCGCATCGAAATCGGCGTGGCGGGTGACGGACACGGCGTCGATATAGTCCATCGCGGTGCGGCGCACGCGCTTGTCTTCCCATTCGAAACCCATCGGCTCGATCAGGTCGACCGCGACCCCGAAGCAGGCGCCGAGGCGAAGCACGGCCCCGACATTCTGGGCGATCTCGGGCTGGTAGAGGGCGATCCGCATCCTATGCGCGATAGTCTGCGTGGCCCTTGCCGCACAAGCGGGGCAATTTGACCATTTGCAACCGCGGAGCGAGGCGCTATCAGGCCCGCCAATCGCTTGGGGGCAGCCCGGCGATGCATTTCTTGTGCCGGTCGGCACGAAGCCAATTTCGACCAAGGGTGAGCATGGCCACGCCGAACGAACCAGATAACGGCCCACAGCAGGGCGACGGCGTTCGTCGCCGGGACTTCATCAATATCGCCGCAATCAGCTTCGCCGGGGTCGGCGCGGGGGCGGTGGTTTTGCCATTGCTGTCGCAGATGGGCCCGTCGGCCGACGTGCTGGCGCTGGCATCGACCGAAGTGGATATTTCGAAGATCGCCTCGGGCCAGGCGATCAAGACCGTGTGGCGCAAGCAGCCGGTGTTCGTGCGCAACCTGACGCCGAAGGAAATCGCCGAGGCCAATGCGGTCAAGCTGTCCGACTTGCGCGACCCGCAGTCGCTGGCCGAGCGGACCAAGCCGGGCAAGCAGAACTGGCTGATCACGATCGGCGTCTGCACCCACCTCGGCTGTATCCCGCTGGGCACCGGCGAGGGCGAGAATAAGGGCCCGTTCGGCGGTTACTTCTGCCCGTGCCACGGTTCGGCTTATGATACGGCGGCGCGGATCCGCACCGGTCCGGCGCCGAGCAACCTGGCCGTTCCGGAATATGCATTCACGTCCGACACTGTCGTGACGATCGGTGAAGAGGCCAAATCATGAGCTTTTCCTGGGCCAAGCCGTACGAACCCAAGACCGAAATCGGCAAATGGTTCGACGACCGCCTGCCGCTCCCGCGGCTGATCTACGGCGCCATCGGCGGCGGCTATCCGGTGCCGCGCAACCTCAACTATTTCTGGAATTTCGGCGTCCTCGCCGGGATTTTCCTGATGGTCCAGATCGTCACCGGAATCGTGCTGGCGATGCATTATTATTCAAGCGTCGACGGGGCGTTCAATTCGGTCGAGCATATCATGCGCAACGTCAACGCCGGCTGGATGCTGCGCTACGCCCACGCCAATGGCGCGAGCTTCTTCTTCATCGTCGTCTACATCCACATCTTCCGCGGGCTGTTCTACGGCTCCTACAAGGCGCCGCGCGAGCTGATCTGGATGCTCGGGCTGGTCATCTACCTGCTGATGATGGCGACCGCCTTCATGGGCTATGTGCTTCCCTGGGGACAGATGAGCTATTGGGGCGCGCAGGTCATCACCGGCTTCTTCAGCGCCTTCCCATTGGTGGGTGAGCCGATCCGCATCTGGCTGTTGGGCGGCTATGCCCCCGACCAGGCGGCGCTAACCCGCTTCTTCTCGCTCCATTATCTGCTGCCGTTCGTGATCGCGGGCGTGGTCATCCTCCACATCTGGTCGCTGCACATACCGGGGTCGGGCAACCCGACCGGGGTCGACGTGAAAAGCGAGAAGGACACGCTGCCGTTCCACCCGTTCTACACCGCCAAGGACGGCTGGTTCGCCGGCGCTTTCCTGACCTTGTTCATGGTCGTGACCTATTTCGCGCCCGATTATCTCGGTCATCCGGACAATTACATTCCGGCCAACCCGCTTTCGACCCCGGCGCATATCGTCCCCGAATGGTATTTCTGGCCGTTTTACGCGATTTTGAAGAGCTTCACCGTCGACTTCATCCTGCCCGCGAAATTGTGGGGGGTGCTGGCGATGTTCAGCTCGATCCTGCTGCTGTTCCTGCTGCCGTGGCTCGATACGTCG
>JBKJNP010000180.1:0-3801 GCA_046593565.1 Sphingomicrobium sp.
TCTCTCCTTTGGGCTCCATCAGGAAGCGGAAAGGGAGTCGTGATTATATCCGCGACGACGCCGCGGCAAGCGCCATACCCTGTTACAGGCGCCTTATCATCGCTCTGCGCCCCGGCACGACTACCCTCGCCGTGCATCACCATCGCAACTGCAGACAAACCAATCAATAAATGAAAACGCATGCACAAGTCCCCCTTGCGGCGACTATGGCGATATTTTATCCGCACGCAAGAAACCGTGATCACCGCATTTCGCTAATGTCCGTTTTGGGTCGAAAGCGGACATTAGCTGCGGCGGACACGGACTATCAGTTTCCACAGCAGGCCGAACCCGACCGGGATTAGCAGATACGGCAGCCATTGCCGGAAGGGCGGGACCTGGTTGAGGAGCTCCTCGATACCGAGGCCGAAGACATAGCCGAGCCCGACGAACAGGCTGGACCACAGGATCGCCGCGACCAGGTTGAGGATGGCGAAACGCGCCGGGGAGAAGCCGCTCGTCCCGATCAGCAGCGGGCTGACGGTGCGCAGGCCGTAGAGGAAGCGGAACAGCATGACGAACTTCTGCGGGTGACGCTCGAACAGCGACTGCGCCTTCTGGAACCGGGTTGTGGCGCGGATCGTCCGGACCCACGACCGGTCTTTGAGTAATCGACCGGCGTAGAATAGCCCCTGGTCGGCGATCATCGTTCCGGCCAGCACCGCCGCCCACACCGCCGACAGCGCGAGCAGGCCGCGGTGAGCGCTCATCCCGCCGATCATCGCCACCGTCTCGCCTTCCAGCGCGACGCCGACCAGGATCGCGAACAGCCCGTAATGGGCGATCATCGACTCGATCCCGGTCACCGCGCCGCCGTCATTTGCTCGGCCATTTCGGCGACCTCCAGCCAGCGCATTTCGGCGGCGTCCTTCTCGGCGCGCAGTGATGCGGCCTTGCGGGTCAGTTCGTCGAATTTCGCTGGGCTTCTCGCGTAGAGATCGGGGTCGTGAAGCAAGTCTTCGGTGGCGGCGATCTCGCCTTCCAGGCGATCGACTTCGCCAGGGAGTCGGTCGAGGTCGCGCTGGTCTTTGAAGGAAAGTTTCTTGCTCGCGGTCGACGAAATTGTCTTCTTGCTTGCCAGGGCTCCGGCCTTCGCCGGAGCGCGGGGGGCGGGCGCAGCTTTGCGCTTCACCCAATCCTCATATCCACCCGCAACAATATCCACCGTCCCCGACCCATCGAGCCCCAGAGTCACCGTCACCGTCTTGTCGAGAAAGTCGCGGTCGTGGCTGACGATCAGCACCGTGCCGTCATAATCGGCGATCACTTCCTGCAGCAGGTCCAATGTCTCGAGATCGAGATCGTTGGTCGGCTCATCGAGCACCAGCAAGTTCGACGCGCGGGCAAATTCGCGGGCCAGCAGCAGCCGCGACCGTTCGCCGCCCGACAGAGTCCCGACCGGCGCCTCGGTCAGCGACGGGTCGAACAGATAGTCCTTCAGATAGCCCTTGATGTGCTTCTTGACCCCGCGCACCTCGATCCAGTCGCCGCCCTCGGCCAGCACGTCGCGGACGCGCTTCTCGGGCGACATCAACTTGCGCTGCTGGTCGATGACGATGCCACTCAGCGTCTTGGCCTTGGTCACCTTGCCGCTGTCGGGCGCCAACTCGCCGGTCAGCAGCTTGAGCAAAGTCGTCTTGCCGGTCCCGTTGGCCCCGACCAGCCCGATCCGGTCCCCGCGCGTGATGCGGAGGGAGAAGTCACGGATGATGACCCGCGATTCTTCCGCAAGAACCGCTCGTCCTGAGCTTGTCGAAGGGCGCCCTTCGACAAGCTCAGGACGAGCGGATGTCCGGGGGACATCCGTTGAGTTGAGCTCAGGACGAGCGGACGTGGGGAATGATTTCCACACCCCCTCGGCGTTGATCACCACCTTCGTCTTCACGTCGTCGCGCGCCAGCCCAAGCTTGGCCGCGCCGGCCGGCCCGAGCATTGCCGCCCGGCTGGCCCGCATCTCATGCAGCTTGGCCAATCGCCCCTGGTTGCGCTTGCGCCGCGCGGTCACCCCGCGCTGAAGCCAGTGCAGTTCCAGCTTGAGCTTGGCGTCGAGCTTGTCGGCCGCGCGCTCTTCCTCGGCGTAGACCGCTTCGGTCCAGGCATCGAACCCGCCGAACCCGATCTCCGCGCGCCGCAAATTGCCGCGATCGAGCCAGATGCAGCTCTTGGTCAGCCGCGCGAGGAAGGTGCGGTCGTGGCTGATGACGATGAACGCGCCCTTGAAGCGCATCAGATATTGCTCGAGCCAGTCGATCGCGCCGAGGTCGAGATGGTTGGTCGGCTCGTCCAGCAGCAACACGTCGGGATCCTGCGCCAACGCGCGGACGATCGCCGCGCGCCGCCGCTCGCCGCCGCTCGCGGTCGCGGTCGGGCGGGCAAGGTCGATCCCGATCTGGTCCGCGATCGCCGCCGCCTGATGGGCCTCGGGCGGCCCCTCCCCGCCGAGCACCCAATCCTCCAGCGTCGCAAACGCCGTCATCACCGGATCCTGCTCGAGCAGCACGACTCGCGTGCCCGGCACGATCATCCGCGATCCCAGGTCGGTGTCGATCGTCCCTGCTAGACACTTCAGCAGCGTCGTCTTGCCAGCGCCGTTGCGGCCGATCAGTGCCAGCCGGTCGCGCGGGCCGACATAGACATCGATCCCCTTGAACAGCCAGCCTTCACCCTGGTGGAGGCCGAGATTTTCAAATGCCAAGATTGGGGGTGCCATGCGGCGCGACCTAGCCTAGCATGGCGCCTGCGTCACGGGGCGCATCACGAGGGGCATGCGACGGCATCTGAACAAGACCCATCGACCCATTCATAAGTCATTCAATGGCTTGGACGTAGGAAGGCGGCACAGAAAGTTTCTTGCGTATGACCATGTTCCGTCCCCTCCTTGCCGTTGCGCTCGCAGCCGGCCTCCTGACCAGCCCGGCGCTGGCCGACCGGCCGCGTGACCAGGACCAGGCATTCCGCGCCACGACCGAGGGCCGCGCCATCCCCTTGCCGCAGATTCGCGACAAGGTGATGCGCGAGATGGCGCGCGAGAATGGCCCGGCCGAATATCTCGGCCCCGAATTCCGCGGCGACACCTATCGCCTCAAATTCATGCGCGGCAACCGCGTGATCTGGGTCGATGTCGACGCCGCCACCGGTCGGATCGTCGGCCGCTCGGGGCGCTGAACCCCTCGTCTCGCCCGATCATCGCCGTGTCGGCGCTTGCGAATCCCCAAGCAACCGTTCAGCTTGCCAGGTGTTTGACAGGCGAAACGATTTTTAGGGGAATATTTCAATGCGGGTCCTGATCGTCGAGGACGAACCCAATCTCGGTCGCCAGTTGCGCTCCACGCTGGAGGGCGCGGGCTATGCCATCGACCTCGCCACCGACGGCGAGGACGGCCATTATCTCGGCAGCACCGAACAATATGATGCGGTGGTGCTCGACCTGGGCTTGCCCGAAGTCGACGGGCTGACCGTGCTCGACCGGTGGCGCAAGGAAGGCCGCAAGATGCCGGTGCTGGTGCTGACCGCGCGCGACAGCTGGTCGGACAAGGTCGCCGGGCTCGACGCGGGGGCCGACGATTATCTCGCCAAGCCGTTCCAGACCGAGGAATTGATTGCGCGGCTGCGGGCGCTGATCCGCCGCGCGTCGGGCAATGCCAGCTCCGAACTGGTGGCGGGAGACATCCGCCTCGATACGCGGTCAGGAAAGGTCAGCCGTGCCGGGGAGCCGATCAAGCTTACCGCTCAGGAATATAAACTGCTCAGCTATTTGATGCA
>JBKJNP010000005.1:0-3434 GCA_046593565.1 Sphingomicrobium sp.
ACCAATTTCCAGCGCGAGGAGACCCAGCTGGTGATCATCGTCACGCCGCGGCTGGTGCGCCCGGTCCGCGCCAATGCGATGAAGCTGCCGACCGACCGCGCCGGCCCGCCCAACGAACTGGACCTTTTCCTGCTCGGGCGGACCGATACCGGGGTCAAGGCCGGCCCCGGATCGCCCGGCATTCCGCCCGCCGACATGGCACCGGTTTCGCCGCCGCCGCCATCCGGCCCGGGCGGGTCCGCCGCGCTTCGGCCGATCGGCTTTGAAAAGGAATATGGTCATGTTCTCTAGGCACGCGATCGCGCCCCTAGCGCTGCTTCTACTGGCTGGCTGCCAGACGGCACCGCAACCGCAGGCCGGGTCGCTCGACGCCGGGTTCGGCGAGGCGGTCAAATATGACATGGCGCTGCAGACCATCGATCCCGATCCGGTCTATGATGCGAACGATGCCCAGCCGGGCGCCGACGGGGCCAAGGGCGCGGCCGCGGTCAAGCGCTACCGCACCGACACGGTCAAGCAGGTCGAAACCCAGGCCACCACCCAGTCGAGCTCCGGCTCGTCATCCGGGCCGCGATGAGGTCGATATGCGCGATGTTGCGTCACGGCTGATCGCGGACCGCGACGGCGCTGTCGCCGCGACGGTCGCCTTGTCGCTGTTCGCGCTGATCGCCATCGGCGGGGTGGCATTCGATTATGCGCGCATGGCCAGCCTCGACACCGAACTCCAGAACGCCGCCGACCAGGCCGCGCTGGCGGGGGTCAGCCAGCTTGATGGGCTGACCGGCGCTTGCGCACGCGCGACTTCGGCGGCGCGGGCCCTGATCACTAATCGCACATTGATGTCCAACGACGGCGGTGCGACCGAGATCGCGATTCCGAATGAACCGGCTTGCGACGTCACGGGATTAATCAGATTCTACCAAGACGCCGGCAAAACCATTGCCGCAACCAGCGATACAAATGCCAAATTCATGCAAGTGCAGGTTTCGCCCCGGACCGCCTTCTACGCGCTGACGCCGATTGTCGCCGCATTCTCGTCAGGGCCGCTAAACGCCACTGCATTTGCTGGGCTTGGTTCGGCAATCTGCAAAACTCCACCGGTGATGATCTGCAATCCCCAGGAAACCGGGGCAAATACCAATTTCGACATTGCCAATTTCGTCGGTGTTGGCATCAAGAACGTCTCGGTCGGCAATGGTAGCGGTACCTGGGTGCCAGGAAATTTCGGCTATCTTCAAAATGCTGGCGGATCGAACGGGGCGCCCGGTCTTCGCGAAGCGCTGGGGTGGAATGCCCCTCCGGGCAATTGCGTCAAAGCCACTGGGGTCGACACCAAGACCGGCGCATCGGTTTCTGTGACGGACGCGCTGAATACTCGCTTCGACATCTATGACGCCAACGTCGCCTGCCCGAGCGGCGGCACCTGCCCGGCATCGATCAACAGCGTCAAGGATGTGGTGCGCGGCGCCAGCGCCAACGGCAATAATTCGTGCAAAATCCACAATTCGGGCTGGGGCCTAGGATCGACCTATTACGGGTCGGGAACCATGCCCAACTCAGCGACCGTCGCAATGCCGATCGCATCGACCCCCGCGTCGATGGGGCATCCGCGCGATATGTGCCACGCTGTCGATCCGGCGGTCAGTGGCGCATGCACCGGTCCGGTCGGCAACGGATTGTGGGACCGCGATGCCTATTTCCGAGTCAATTACCGACGTTCGAACGGGACTTATTGGGACAGTGACCAATGGAAAGCGAACACCGGACTTGGCGCAACCCCGACGCGCTATCAGGTCTATGAATGGGAAATCGCGCGCATCGGTCAAAGCATCGATGGCGTAAGCGTCCTCGGGCCAAACCCGGTCGGTGCTACCGGTAATACGCCGGTTAAGTACGGCCAATCGGTGTGCAGCGCGGGCCAGGGTTTCCCTCCTATATCGCCAACAGCTACCACACCTGATCGGCGCAAGCTTTCGGTCGCGGTCATCAATTGCATCCAGCACGGTGTGAGCGGCAATTCCACCAGTGTTCCCGTCAAAGAATGGCTCGACGTTTTCCTGGTCGAGCCATCGCTCAACCGCGACCGGACCAATACCGGCGACATCTACATCGAGGTGATCGGCCGAACCAACAACGCCACCGACGAAGGCGCCGTCCAGCTGGTCAAGAAAAGCGTGCCGTACCTAATCGAATGAGCATCCGTCGTCGCCTTTTAACCGACCGGACCGGATCGTCCGCCACTGAAATGGCGCTGGTCATGCCGTTGCTGCTCATCCTGATGTTCGGCACGTTCGAGCTCGGCTATTATTTCCTGTCCGAGCATGTCTTGCAGAAGTCGGTGCGCGATGCCGCGCGCTTTGCGGCGCGGCTGCCGATGACCAGTTACCCTTCGTGCGCGCCCACCGCCGATGCGGAGGCGCAAATCCGGCGCATGGCGCGCACTGGCCGGCCCGATGACGGGGGTGCCACCCAGCGGCTGCAAGGCTGGACCGCAAACAATATGACGACGGTCACCCTGACCTGCGTTGCTACAGGCACCTACACCGGCATCTACATCGAATTCCCGACCGGCGTGACGAAGGTGACAGTGACTGCGTCGGTGCCTTATCCGACATTGCTGGGCACGATGGGTCTCGGCACCGGCTCGCTTCAGCTCAACGCGACGAGTGAGTCTGCGGTGTACGGAGCATGATTGTCCGGCGGCCATTGATCGACGACCGGAACGGCGCGAGCGCGGCAGAATTTGCCCTCGTCCTGCCACTACTGCTGCTGTTCCTGCTCGGCCTGATCGATACCGGCCGGTTCATGTGGGAATATAATCAGGCGGAAAAGGCGACCCAGATGGGCGTCCGTTACGCGGTCACGACTGAGATGGTGCCGTCGGGCCTCGAAGCGTACAGCTTTGCCGTCAGCGATGGCGTATTCGCCGGCGAACCCGTTCCAACTAGTTCATTCCAGGAAGCCAGCTGCAATACAACCAGCTGCAGCTGCACCCCAGGAGGCGGCGTGTGTGGCGCAATCGGCTATGACGGCGTAGCATTCGACGCCATCGTTGCGCGGATGAAGGCGATGTACGGCCCGATTACCGATTCAAATGTCGTGGTCGAATACCGCAATATTGGCCTTGGCTATTCAGGCGATCCGAATGGTCCCGATGTGGCACCACTGGTGACGGTCCGATTGATCCAGGGACCAAACGGTTTCAAATTCAAGCCACTGTCCACGATGATTTTCGGCGTGCAGGTGCCGATGCCCGATTTTCGCGCCGCGCTGACGCTTGAGGACGGCACAGGCACGGTGGCCAATTGAGGAACCTTGTATCGCCATGTCGGTAGTCAACCCCAACGAGACGGCGCGTAGCTGGCGGACCCACCGCCGCGAATCCTCGGTGCACCTGTATCTGAGCGGCGCCGATGGGGACGCGGCCGAGCTGG
>JBKJNP010000091.1:0-10163 GCA_046593565.1 Sphingomicrobium sp.
GCCCTTCACCAAGAAGAGCTCGGCCAGCACGCCCATCAGCAAGCCACCGACGACATTCACGAATAATGTACCGTAGGGAAAACCCGGACCGAGATAGGCGAGCGACGTGCGATTGACAGCATGTCGGAACGCGGCCCCTAGCCCGCCGCCGACAAAAACCGCCAAATAGCCCCCAATCATTAGTGGACAGTCGCACCATCTCCGAGCGCGTGCAATGGCTCGAAAGCGGACATTGAGCCCTAATCTCTCCACCTCATGGCGCCTTTGCGTCTTTGCGTGAAATCCTATCGTCGCTTTCTTCATCCTTCGCGGGTGATGGGGGAAAGATGGTTCACACGAAGGCAAGAAGGCAGATTGGGTCACGCGAAGGCGCGAAGACGTGAAGGATTAGGCAGGCGGGTCCCGGCTCAGGACAGGGATGACAGCAAGCGGGCGATTTCCACGAAATCTTCGACGTTGAGGGTTTCGGCGCGGCGTTCGGGGTCGATGTTTAGCGCTTGCAGTGCATCCAGCGCGCCAGGCAGTCCCTTGAGGCTCTGCCGCAGCATTTTGCGGCGTTGGCCGAAGGCGGCGGCGGTTAGTTTTTCTAGGACCGCGTGGGCCACGCCTTCGGGCATCGGCGCAGGCTTGAGGTGGACCACGGCGCTCATCACCTTGGGGGCGGGGACGAACGACGAGCGGTGAACCAGCATCGCGATGGTTGCGGTCGAGCGCCATTGGGCGGCGACCGAGAGGCGGCCGTAGTGAGCGCTGCCGGGTTTGGCGACGATCCGCTCGGCGACTTCGCGCTGGAACATCAGGCTGAGCGATGCCCACCACGGCGGCCACGCTTCGCCGCCAAGCCAGCGCAGCAGCAAGGCGGTGCCGACGTTGTAGGGCAGGTTCGCGACGACATGCGCGCCGCGGCCGACGGTGGCGGGCTCGTCGATCGCCATGGCGTCGCCCTCGATCAGGGTCAGCTTGCCGGGAAAGTCGGCGTCGAGCTCGGCCAAAGCGGGCAAGCAGCGGCGGTCGCGTTCGACCGCGACGACCTGCGCCCCGGTGTCGAGCAAGGCGCGGGTCAGCCCGCCGGGGCCGGGGCCGACTTCATAGACGCATCTGCCCGCGAGCGGGCCGGGGATGTCGGCGATCCGGGCGAGCAATTGTCGGTCGAGGATGAAATTCTGCCCGAGCGCCTTGCTTGCCTGGAGCCCGTGGCGGGCGATGACGTCCCTTAACGGCTCAGGGGGGCGTAAGGGTTCGGGCGATTCCACCTAGCGCCATTCAGGCCGGCGCTGCACGGCGCATTGCACGGCGAGGAGTATCGCGGCGGCCATCGCCCGCGGGTCGGCGCGGTCCTGCCCGGCAATGTTGAACGCGGTGCCATGGTCGGGCGCGGTGCGGACGATCGGTAGGCCCAATGTCATATTGACGCCCTCGTCGAAATGCAGGGCTTTGAGCGGGATCAGCGCCTGATCGTGATACATGCACAACGCCGCGTCGTAGCGTGAGCGGGCGGCGACGTGGAACATGGTGTCGGCGGGCAGCGGCCCGGCGACTTGCCAGCCCTCGGTACGGAGCGCGTCGATCGCCGGCTGGATCAGTTCGATCTCTTCGCGGCCGAGCGCGCCGCCTTCGCCCGCATGAGGATTGAGGGCAGCGATGGCGAGGCGTGGTTCGGATATTCCAAAATTGCGCTGCAGGCCGCGCAGCGTGGCGCGGGCGCGAGCCTCGATCAGACCGATGCTGAGCGCGGCGGGGACGGCGCTGAGCGGGATATGGGTGGTGACGGGAACGGTGCGTAAGGTGGGGCCGACCAGCATCATCGCGACATTGCCGGGCGAGATGCCGCAGCGCTCGGCGACGAATTCGGTCTGGCCCGGGTGGGCGAAACCGATCGCGTAAAGCTGTTGCTTGCTGACCGGGCCAGTGACCACCGCCGCGGCCGAACCCGACCGCGCGAGGCCGACCGCAAGCTCGAGCGAATCTAGCGAGCAATGCGCGCCGACGGTCGACGGGCGACCGGCGTGGTGGATTTCGTTGCATGGTATGTGGAGGATCGGCAGGCCGACGTCGAACGCCGCGTCGGCGTCGCGCAGATCGTCGATCGGCTCGACCGGGCCATCCCACACCAGTTCAAGGCTCCGCGCGTCGCCGACCGCGACGAACGGCGGCAAGCCGAAGGCGGCGCGATTGTCCCAGCATTTGGCAAGCACCTCCGGCCCGATTCCGGCGGGGTCGCCAAGCGAAACTGCGAGCGGTGGTAATTGGGCGGACGCCATTGGGTGCGCCTTACCCCGAGACCCTAGCGGAAGTCGATGATCGCATCCCGGCGAAGGTCGCGCAGATAGCGGCGGGCACGCATGTTGACGCGTTCCTCGTTCATCTGGGCCATGACCGTTTCGAACGTCGGCATGCTCGGGCTGACCTCGTCGCGGCCGCAAATGACCAGGACGCGCACCCCTTCCTCGAGGCTTCCGAACGGGCGGGTCGATTGGCCAACCTGCATCGGCAGCATCATTTCCTGCAATGCGGCGGGAAGCTCCTTGAGCTTCACCCCGTCCGACTGCACGACTTCACCGCGGAAATCGGCGGCCAGTTTTTCGGCGCCGCCGCAACCGCCGACACTCTGGGCCGCCTGCGCAAAGCGAGCGACGACTGGTTCTGCCTGCGCCCGGGTGGTGCCGGCGGGAAAACTGACCGAGACCTGCTTCAGGTTGAGCTCGGCCGCGCGAGGATCGGCCGTCAGCACCTTGCGCGTGTCCTGCACCGCGACGATCGATACACCGCCGGGGATTGCAATCGGCGCCGACACCTGGCCGGGGGCGAGGGTACGCACCGCCTCGGCAAGCGGATCGGGCAGCATTTCGGGACGCACCCAGCCAAGATCGCCGCCGACCGGAGCGGTCGAGCTCTCCGAATATTGGCGGGCATAAGCGACAAACGAGCCGCCCTTGCGCAATTGCTCGAGGATCTGGGTGGCGTTGGTCATCGTCTGCGCCGCGTTCGCCGAGGTCGAAGACAGGAAGATTTCGCCGACCTTATATTCCTGCGTGCCCTTGGATGCTTCCATGCGGTCGATCACTGCCTTGACCTCGTCGTCGCCGACGCTGATCCCGCTTTCAATCTTGGCGGTCTGCAGCCGGCGCCACGACATTTCGCCGAGGATCTGGCGGCGGATCGAGCGGATCGAGGAACCGCGGCTCTTGAGATAGTCCGCCATCTGTTCGGGCGTCTGCTTCACATTGCCGGCGACGCGCACGACGGTGCGGTCGATATCGGCCTCGGCGACATTGATTTCGGCGTGTTTTGCGGCCTGGATCTGCAGCGTTTCGTTGATCAGGTTGCGCAGCACCTGCTGGCGAAGACGATCAACTTCGGCCGCCGGCACATTGCCGCCATTGGCGATCGCCAGCAGCGCAAGGCGCTGGTCGACGTCGGTCTGGGTGATGATCTCGCCATTGATGATCGCGGTCGCCTTGACCACCGATGGCAGGCTGCCCCCGAACACGGTCGGATTCTCGGGCAGGTTGAGGCCACTCGTGCTGTTCACCGGCTGGTCCTGCGCCACCGCCGATCCGGCCGCCGCGACCCCCAAGCCAACTATCGTTGCAAGCAATGCTGCCTTAGTCCTGATCATGCTTACTCCCACCCTCAAATTCCTTGTCGTTCAATCATTTGTCGCCGGCCCCGTAACCAAGTGTCGCTGAACGCAAGGTTAGCGGCCGAGCCCCTTCAGGGCGACGCGTAGCGCGAATGTGCTGCCTTTGCGGAATTCGCCGATGCGCTCATAGTCGCGCTTCCACGACAGGCCAAGCTCCAGGCATTCGTCTTCGTACGTGACCCCCAGGCGATGCCGCACCGGCTCATAGCCATCGGCCAGCACCAACGGATCTTCATTGGCATCGGTCAGGTCGAGCACGGTTGCCCCAAACACCGACCAATAACGCGCGAACTTGACGCGGGCGGCGAGGCGAAGCTCTTCCTTGTCGCGTAGATCCTCGACGGTGCTGGTGATGTCGCGGTTGAGCCTCAGGTAGCCGAGCTGGACATAGGTCTGGTCGGTGCCGACGGTCAGATCAACCTCGTTGCGACGCGGCGCAAGGCTGTCCTTGTCGATGCGGAAGCGATGCGTCAGGTCGATCAGCCGGCCGAACCGGACGCGGGTGCGGCCAACAATGTCCGACCAGCGATCGGTCAGGCCGGTACCGTCGGGGAAAATACCGGGATTGCGGGTCAGCCGGTAGCTTTGACCGATGATCGTCGAAATCGAAACATTGGGCCTGTCGAGCGTATATTCGAGGCCGTAAGTGATGCGCGATCCATCTTCCCACCGGTCGTAGCCGGGGAAGCGGTTCAGGGCGAACAGGTTGCTGTCCTCCAGGTCGACCGAGCGCGCATCCTCGTTGGGAATGTCGAGGTTGGGGGTCGGCGGGGTCAGTACCAACTGGACTCGCGGGGTCAGCCGCTGGGTGCCGCCGAACGCGCGGCCGATGAATGGCCAGCGCATGTCGGCAGCAAGCGCGCCAATGCCGCGGAAATGCCAGCCGTCGCGCCCGGCGTAAGCCGCGACATCGGTCTTGTCGCTATCGCTGGTATGATAGGCATCGGCCCGGGCGAAAGCGGTCAGGGTGAGTTCCTGCCCCATGCGGGTAATCTTGCGCAGGTCCCACTTGGCACTGGCGAAGGCGCGCTGCGTGTCCTGCCCGTCGATCCGTAGGATGGCGAGGCTGTTGGCCTGGACCAGCACTTTCCCGCCGAGCACCTTGCCAGGCAGGATGAAGCGCGCGTCGAGCGCCGGAAGCGCGATCGGGATCTGCTTCTGGACATCGTCGACGCGCAAGCCCTGAAACGCCCAGCCGGCAATCGAGATGTAGCTGGTGCGGTCGATCCGCTCGATATCGATGAAGTTGCGTAGCACGTCGTCGCGGCTGATATCGTAGCGGCGGGTGACGGTCTTGTCGGACGCCGCGCGAAGCGATCCGGTGACGCTCCAGTAAGGGTCGAGCTGGAACTTGCCATTGGCCTCGAAATAGCCGCGGAAATTGCGCCGTTCGTTGAAATTGACCGCATCGGGATCGGGGTCGTCGATCCGCCCGTACGTAACGAACGCGCCAATCTGATACGCACCGAAACGGGTCAGGTTTCGGAACCGGCCTTCAAGCGCTGGAAGGGTCTTGGAATAGATGTGCGGGGTCAGCGTGAGATCGCGATTGGGGGCGAAGCGGAAATAATAAGGCAGCGCCAACTCGAGCCCGTTGGAGCTGGAGTATGCGATATCGGGCACGAGCGCGCCGGAAATGCCGCCCGACCCGCTGCCGCCGGTGCCGACGCTGAAGATCGGAAGCAGGGGCAAGGTGATGCCGAACAGGCTAATCCGCCCGCCGACGAAGCGGATGCGGTTGGTCGCCGGGTCCTGCACCACGCGCGCGGCGACGATCTTCCAGCTCGGATTTTTGGGACATCCGCCGGGGGTGGTGACGGGGCAAGGCGAATAGACCGCATTTTCGAGCGTGGTGACGCCATTGACCCGGGTGCCCCGGGTGGCGGCGATGCGGCCGCCACTTTCCAGCACGACGAGCATATTGTCGATCACCCCGTCGCGCAGGGATTCGGTCAAAGTGACCCGGTCGCTGACCAGTTTGTCGCCTTGCGGGTTGACCACCACGACATTGCCGTCGGCGCGAACCTCGCCGGTCTTGCGGTTCCAGCTGACGCGGTCGGCGGCGAGATAATTGCCGTCGCGGTCCATCCGCACCTGGCCGGTGGCGGTGACCAGGTCGGCCTCGCTGTCGTAAGCGGCTTCGTCGGCACTGAAATTGATGACTTGTTCGGCCTTGGCGGGCGCAGGCGCAGGCTCGGCAGGCGATATCGCGGCGGGAGGCGGCGCTGCCAGGTCCTCGCTCGGGCGTGCCTCGGCGGGCTGGGTTTGCGCGGCGGTCGCGACGCCGGGCCAAGCCAGCACGATCGGCAGTGCGGTCCAGCCCAACCTTGTCTTCATTACGCTCAAGTCGACCCCGCCCGGCACATCGCTTCGTCGCTACGCCTATTGCACCTTGCCTGCTAAGCGGCAATCCGCCTTGCGCCCAATCGACCAACATCTGCGCTTTGCTTGCGCGCTGGCGCGGCCTAAAGGCCTTGTTCGTTTCAAAAAATGACCAAATTCCAAGGACCGAGCCTCCCATGAAAATCAGCTTCGCCGACAGCCGCCCCGATGGCGACTATGCCCTGGTCGTCCCGGTAGCGGGCAAGAGCGGAAGCGATGTGCTGCGCGGTGTCGGCGGCGGGATCGACGCGGCGCTGGGACGCCAGCGTTTCGAGGGTGAGCCGAGCGCGGCCGCCGAGCATTTCGTGGGCGACCGGCGGATCGTGGCGATCGGCACTGGCGACAATATCCCACCCGCCGATGCGGCTGAGAAGCTCGGCGGCGCAGCGGTAGCGCGGCTGCTGATCTCCGGCGAGACTGCGGCGGTGATCGACCTGACCGGGCTGAACTACGATGCCGACGCGGCCGCCCGCGTGGCGCTTGCTGCGGCCCTGCGCGGCTGGCGGTTCGACGTCTATCGCACGCGGCTGAAAGACAAGCAGAAGCCGACCCTGAATGCGGTGACGATCGTCGGCGCGGGAGCAGGCGCGGCCGACCGCTGGGCAACGCGCTATGCGCCGTTGGTCGAGGGCGTGGCGCTGACCCGCGAACTGGTTACCGAGCCGGCCAACATCATTTATCCCGAAAGCTTCGTCGAACGGGTCAAGGCCAGCGTCGAGGGGCTGGGGTTGCAGATCGAGGTGCTCGACGGGCCCGCGATGGATGCGCTCGGCATGGGCGCCTTGCTCGGGGTGGCACAGGGGTCGCGCTTCGCGCCGCAGATGCTGATCCTGCGCTGGAACGGCGGCACCGCGGGCGAGGCGCCGGTGGCGTTGCTCGGCAAGGGCGTGACGTTCGACACCGGCGGCATCTCGATCAAGCCCGCCGCGGGCATGGAATCGATGAAGTGGGACATGGGCGGCGCGGGCGCGGTGGTCGGCGCGATGAAGGCGCTCGCCGGGCGCAAGGCCAAGGCCAATGTCGTCGGCATCTGCGGGCTGGTCGAGAATATGCCCGACGGCAATGCCCAGCGCCCGGGTGACGTCGTGACGTCAATGTCGGGTCAGACGATCGAGGTGATCAATACCGACGCCGAGGGGCGGCTGGTGCTGTGCGACGTGATGACTTGGACCCAGCGCGAGATCAAACCCAAGGTGATGATCGACCTTGCGACGCTGACCGGGGCGATGGTGATCAGCCTGGGCCACGAAATGGCGGGCATGTTCTGCAACGACGACGGGCTGGCGGAGCAACTGCTCGCCGCCGCCAAATCGTCCACCGACGCTTTGTGGCGCCAGCCGCTCGGCGAGGCTTATGATCGGCTGATCGACAGCCCGATCGCCGACATGAAAAATGTCGGCCCGCGCGAAGCGGGATCAATCACCGCCGCGCAATTTCTCCAGCGGTTCGTCGACGAGGGCGTCAAATGGGCCCATCTCGACATCGCCGGCATGGCCTGGTCGGACAAGCCCAAGCCAACCTACGACCGCGGCGCGACCGGCTACGGCGTGCGACTGCTCGACAAATTCGTCGAGGATGTGGCGGAAGGATAAGCGGCGAGCGGCATGCGCGTCGACTTCTATCAGCTTGGCGAGACCGGCCATGGCGCGGTGATCGGATCGATCGCCGGCAAGGTGCTGGCCGAGGATCAGCGCCTGCTGGTGGTTGCCGACGACGAAGCGCTGCTGGCGCGGCTCGACCGGATGCTGTGGGACGAGGGGGCAACGAGCTTCCTGCCGCACGGAATATCCGGCGGGGCCGACGATCCGCAGCAGCCGATCCTGCTCAGTCTCACCACCGATGCGCCAAATCTGGCGCGCAACATATTGATCGCGGATGGCGAATGGCGCGACGCAGCGCTGCATTTCGATCGCGCTTTTTACTTGTTCGACGAGGCGACACTTACCGGGGCGCGGCTGGCGTGGAAATTGCTCGCCGGGCGTGACGAGGTCGAGCGCCATTATTGGGCCAGCGTCGACGGCAAGTGGACCGAAAAGGCCTGAGCCTTGCCCTTGGGCAGCGCTCCGGCTAGGGGCGCGGCAACCCCTCAACCCCACTCATCCGATGGAGCTTTCCATGGCGGTTACCCGCACTTTTTCGATCATCAAGCCCGACGCCACCCGCCGCAATTTGACCGGCGCGGTCACTAAGATGCTGGAGGATGGCGGGCTTCGCGTCGTCGCCTCGAAGCGCATCCACATGACCCGCGACCAGGCCGAGGGCTTTTACGGCGTCCACCGCGAGCGTCCCTTCTTCAACGATTTGGTCAGCTTCATGATTTCGGGCCCGGTCGTGGTCCAGGTGCTCGAGGGCGAGGATGCCATGCAGCGCAACCGCGACATCATGGGCGCGACCAACCCGGCGAATGCGGAGCCCGGCACGATCCGAAAGGAAATCGCCGAATCGATCGAAGCCAACAGCGTCCACGGCTCGGATAGCGACGAGAATGCCGCGATCGAGATCGCTTACTTCTTCAAGGATGACGAAATCGTCGGCTGATCACTTGGCGGTGGGGGTGCCGGCCGTTCGGCGGTAGCTCCACCGGTTCGGTTTGCTGCCGTCGGAGAGCGATATTGCGGCGTCGAGGCCATTGGCCGTCACTATGTAGCTCACGCGCTGCGGATAGTCGTGCGTGGCATTGACGAAGGTGATCGACTTGCCATCGGAGACGGTGGCTCTGAATGCGACCGCGGCGGATCCCTTGGGCGATCCGTAGAAGGTTACCACTCCGTCTGAGCCGCGCTCGATTCGCATCCATTCCCAATGGCCGACGCTGTCGCCCTTGCCGGCGCGGCCGGAGCCGATCATCACGCCGCCGCGAGTGTCGGTCCAGCATTCCTCGGTCCACTGCCCGGCTTCGGACCGCTGCTCCCAGCAGCCGGACAGAAATGCGGGCATCGATACGGGTGTAGCGGAGGCGGCTTCGCCGAGCATCAGCAAGGCATTTATGATCATGGCATATCTCCAGGAACTACGAAGCCGCGCATGTTGCGCGAGATTGCCCCAACGTCTTGAATGAAGACGACACCACTGCAAGAGTGTAGCGGTGAACTATCAGGAATATCTTCCGTCAGAACCATTGCAGGGGCTGGTTAAGGCGTTTTGGACGCTCGACGCTGAAGGCGCCAGTGATTGCTGGATCAATCATCAAGCTACGCCTGACGGCTGCATTGAGCTGATCCTTCGTCAGAGCGGTAGGTCACGTTGGGAAGGAACTCAGCCGGCCCGTTTCGCCGTGGGGCTGAATGACTCGCCGATAACTTTTGAAATGAGTGGCAACGCGAAGTTCGTGGCGGTCCGGCTTTGGCCTTGGACTTGGGCGGCAATAAGCAAGACCAACCCCAATTCGCTCTACGGGCGATGGATCGAGCAGGGCCTTGAAGCCACGCGTCAAATTTATGCTTCACTTGGACAGATTGAAGCAGTCGAAGCGCTGCTTCTGAGGAACTTGGGTGAGTCTGCTTTGCTGCTGAAATGCATTGGCCGCGCCATCGTTAACTCAGGTTCGGTCGCCGAAATGAGCCATCGAACAGGAATGGCCCCGCGCCGACTTCAGCGATGGTTCGGCGATCATGTTGGACTTCCGCCGAGACGCTATCTTCGCCTGCTTCGATTCCAAAACGCCTTTGAGGATCTATCGAATGCCGACATCCTGGCGGATCATGCCGCACATTACGGATTCGCCGACCAAGCACACATGGCTCGTGAGTTTCGGCAATTGGCCGGCCAATCCGCCAATATAGCCCGGAAACGCAATAACGGGCCATTCCTAGCTTAATCTTCCGATCCGGGATCAGGAGTTGGCTAACGCATTGATCAAAACTCCTCCGCCGCCCGTAGCAGCTTGGTCAGGCGCGGCGGGGCGCAGATGCTCCAGCTGCGTTGCAGCCATTCGCCGACATGGTCCCAGTCTACGCCCGGTCGGTCGAGGCGGATCCCGATCCAGTCGGACGGACCGTAATATTGGGGGCGGAAATAGTGCGCGGGGTCGGCCTCGATCAGCGCCGCCATTTCGTCCTGGCCGCCGCATTTGACTAGTACCGCGACCGATTCCTCGCCGTGGTGGCGCATCCACATGATGGCGAAGAATTTGTCGCTG
>JBKJNP010000102.1:0-16484 GCA_046593565.1 Sphingomicrobium sp.
TGCGCGCGAATATGCCGGCCACGCGCAACTGCATGTCGATGTGGCACGGGCCGCCTTGACCGCGTGCAAAGGCTGAAGGCGAGCGTTCATGATCGCTAGCCAGCAAGGCGCGCATAAGCCCTGACCGGAAACGTCCCCATTCCCTTGACCTTGGGCGGGACCGCCGAGAAGCGGAAGCCGGTGTCGGGCAGACGGTCGAGGCCGGTGAGATGCTCGCCGATCGGGATGTCGGCGCCGAGCAATTTGGTGTGAACCGGGCGGGCGCGGGCGGCGGTATCGTCGATATTGTGGCTGTCGATGCCGACGAAGGCGGCGAAATTGACGGCGAGCCACTGCGCCGCGGCGGCGGTCAGGAAGGGGTGATCGCTATAATAGGTTTCGGTCCGCCAGTGCCGGTCCCACCCGGTGTCGACCAGCACCGCACGCCCGCGCACATCGAGCCCGTCGAACGCATCGACATCGACCGCCAGGCCCCGCGCGAACGGCTGGCGGACGACGATCCCGTCGAGATCGGCGAGCGACTCCAGCGACAGTTCGGACAGGTCCTTGCCCTCGGCGTAGCGATGGAACGGGCTGTCGACATAGGTTCCGGTGTTGGCGACCATGTCGATCCGCCCGATCTGGAAGCTCGACCCGTCGTCATATTTTTCGGCCGACGCAGCCCGCGTCCAATAATCGCAGATGTGCGGGCCGGGCAGGCCTTTGAAGGTGGTCATCCCGTCTTCGATGACGTGGCTGAGGTCGATCAGCGTCATGGCGCAATCACGTCCAGAACACCGAAATCGGGTAGAGAAGGATCAACGCGACCAACGCGGCGACAACGACAACCCGCGACCGGCTGATTGCGGCGATCGCGATTAGCGGGAAGATGCCCCATACGATGATCAGGATGCGGATCGAAGTCGGGTCGGGCATCATCCCAAGTGTCAACGCGACCGCTATCAGCGCCGCATTGCACAGGAACACTCCGCCCAGCACCTTGCGCCGATGCTTCCAGAAATGGCCATCGAGGTCTTGCCATTCGTCGGGATCGTCGGGGAAAATCAACGACGCCGCGACATAATAAACCGCGGTCACCAGGAAACCGGCAAACAGCGTCGGCCAGGTGAACGGGATCAGGGTCCGCATGCCCCAGCCCCAGACCCAGAAAGTGACCACGTCGCACGACACGAAAATGCCGAGCAGCGAGGTCAGCCAGCCGATCCGGACTTTATGACTGGCCTTGAGCGCGCGGGCGAGGCCGCCGAGCCCTTCTGCCAGCGCGAGGCCAAGCAGCAGGCCGAACAGCGAGAATGCAAATTCGAATTCGCTCACTTAACTGCCCCCGGCAAATTGGCCTCAATTTGCGACAGTACGCCGCCGTCCGCAACGCCTAGCGCTTGGCAACCTTTTCCCAGCCGCTGACCGCATGGCCGCGCTCGGCGAGGCAGCCGGTCATTGCGACCTTGATCGCCTTTTCCTTCTTGGCGCGCTTCATCTTCGCCACCCCGACGGCGCCGCCGATCGCGGCGAACGGCAGCAAGACGATTGTCGCCCCCAGCACCGCGAGGCCGCTATAGCCCGCGACGGCGGCGGCGCTCGCGGTGCCGACCGCCATGGCGGCCCCGCTAGCGGCTGCGCCAACCCCGGCGGAAGCGAGCCGCCCTTTTCGATCGAGCTTGCCCGCGACCAGCAATTGACTGCAGGTCGCATATGCTCGGTCGAACGCGGCCTGGTCGAACGCCGCCGGGCCGGTTTGCGGAGCGGCAAGGGTCGGCGCGAATTCGCGCGGCCGCGACGAGCAGCCTTCCAGCAGGAAGGCGACGGCGGTGGTCGCGATCAACAACTTATGGTGCATCATCATCCCCCGGGACAATCGGAGCACGGCGTCGGGTAGTTGTGTAACGAAGTCAAGTTAGTGGTTTACAACGGTTTTCGTGTGGCGCTTCGAAAAAATGCGGAGCAAAGCGAACACGCCAATTCCGACCCAGATGACATTGAGGATCGCCGACGGCCAGGCGCCGTTCCAGCTCGAATTGGCGATAAAGCCGGCCGCGCCGACCACATTCATCCATTGGTAGGACGGGCTTTTTGCAGTGACCTTGCCGGCGGTGAGCAGGCCATAGCCGCCGAGGATCAGCACCGCGCCGATCCAGCCGACCACTTCCATCAAGATGTCGAGCGTCATGCCGCGAGGTTCCTCAAGACGTATTGCAAGATGCCGCCAGCGCGGAAATATTCGAGCTCGTTATAGGTGTCGATCCGGCACCGTGCGACGAGGTCGAACGCCTCGCCATCGGCCCGCGTGACCTTGACGACGATGTCCTGGCGCGGCTCGATCTCCGCCACCCGGTCGATCGAAAAGGTTTCAGTCCCGTCGAGCTGGTACGTGCCCGCAGTCTCGCCGTCGCGATATTGCAGCGGGATCACGCCCATTCCGACCAGGTTGGAGCGATGGATCCGCTCGAAGCTCTCTGCCAGAACCGCGCGCACGCCGAGCAGGATGGTGCCCTTGGCCGCCCAGTCGCGCGACGATCCGGTGCCATATTCCTTGCCCGCGAGAACGACCAGCGGCGTGTCGGCCGCCTGATATTCCATGGCAGCGTCATAGATCGCCTTGGTCGCGCCATCCGGTCCGCGAGTCATCCCGCCCTCGACCCCGTCGAGCATGCGGTTGCGGATGCGGATGTTGGCGAAGGTGCCGCGCATCATCACCTGGTGGTTGCCGCGCCGCGCGCCATAGCTGTTGAACTCGGTGCGCGGTACCTGATGCTCGCTAAGGTAACTCCCCGCCGGGCTGTCGAGCTTGATCGCACCGGCCGGGCTGATGTGGTCGGTGGTGATCGAATCGCCGAACATCGCCAGCGCCCGCGCGCCGTCGATGTCGGTCAGCGGCTTGGGCGTCATCGTCATCCCCTCGAAGTAAGGGGGGTTCTGGATGTAGGTCGAATGGGCCGGCCATTTGTACGTGTCGCCGCCGGTCACCGCGATGTCGCGCCACATTTCGTCGCCATGATAGACGTCGGCATAGCGGCTGCGAAACATGTCGCTGTGAACGTGGGCGTCGATCAGAGTGCGGACCTCGTCATTGGTCGGCCAGATATCGGCGAGAAACACGTCCTTGCCGTCGCGGTCCTGCCCGATGGCGGTGTTGGTGATGTCCCTGGTGACCGTACCGAACAAGGCATAAGCCACCACCAACGGCGGCGAGGCGAGGTAATTGGCGCGGCAGTCGGGCGACACACGGCCTTCGAAATTGCGATTGCCTGACAGCACCGAGGCGGCAACCAGGTCATGCTCGGCAATCGCCGCGCTGAACCTGGGGTCGAGCGGGCCGCTATTGCCGATGCAGGTGGTGCAGCCATAGCCGACGAGGTTGAAGCCGATCGCGTTGAGATCCTCGCTCAGGCCAGCGGCGTCGAGATAGTCGGTGACGACCTTGCTGCCCGGCGCCAGCGACGTCTTAACCCACGGCTTGCGGTCGAGCCCGAGCGCGCGAGCCTTGCGGGCAACGAGGCCCGCGGCGACCAGTACCGACGGGTTCGACGTGTTGGTGCAGCTGGTGATCGCGGCGATCATCACGTCGCCGTGGCCAATGGTGAACTGCTCGCCTTCAAGTCCGACCCGCTCGCCGCCTTCCTTCTTGTAGGTGCCCGAAAGCTCGGCGTTGAACAGTTCGTCGACTTCGGACAGCCGCACCCGGTCTTGCGGGCGCTTGGGGCCGGCAAGGCTCGGCTCGACCAAGCTCATGTCGAGTTCGAGCGTGTCGGTAAACAACGGCTCGGGCGCTGCAGCGTCGCGCCACAGGCCCTGCGCCTGGCAATAAGCGCGCACCAGCTCGATGCGGTCGTCGTCGCGGCCGGTCAGCTTGAGATAATCGATGGTTCGTTCGTCGACTGGGAAGAAACCACAGGTCGCGCCATATTCGGGCGCCATGTTGGCGATCGTCGCGCGGTCGGCCAGCGAAAGCGCATCGAGCCCGGGGCCGAAAAACTCCACGAACCGTCCGACCACACCTTTGGCGCGGAGCATCTGGGTGACGGTCAGCACCAGATCGGTCGCGGTAATGCCTTCCTTCAACTGCCCGTCGAGGCGGAAGCCGACCACTTCGGGGATCAGCATGCTGACCGGCTGACCAAGCATCCCCGCCTCGGCCTCGATTCCGCCGACGCCCCAGCCGAGCACGCCCAAACCATTGACCATCGTCGTATGGCTGTCGGTGCCGACCAATGTGTCGGGGTAGGCGACCTCGTCGCCATTTTGGTCGGGGCCGGTCCACACCGTCTGCGCGATATGTTCGAGGTTGACCTGGTGGCAGATGCCGGTGCCCGGCGGCACCACCTTGAAATTGTCGAAGCTCTGGCTGCCCCATTTGAGGAACTCGTAGCGCTCGGCGTTGCGCTGATATTCCAGCGCGACATTGTCGGCGAAGGCGCGCGGGGTGCCGAATTCGTCGACCATCACGCTGTGGTCGATGACCAGGTGAACCGGGACCTGCGGGTTGATCTTTTGCGGATCGCCGCCGAGCTGCTTCATTGCATCGCGCATCGCGGCGAGGTCGACCACCGCGGGCACGCCGGTGAAATCCTGCATCAGCACGCGCGCCGGGCGATACTGGATCTCGCGGTTGATCTTCCGCTCCTTGAGCCAGTCGGCCATCGCCTGGAGATCGTCGCGGGTAACCGTCACCCCATCCTCGAAGCGAAGCAGATTCTCGAGCAGCACCTTCATCGAGAAGGGCAGCCGCGACACGTCGCCCAACGCCGCCGACGCCTTGGGCAGCGAGTAATAAGCGTAGGTCTTGCCGCCGGCCTCAAGCGTCGATCGGGTGTTCAGGCTGTCGTGGCCGGTCGGGATCATCGGTGGAACCTCTTGGAACAGAGCGCCTCGGCGATTGGCCGCGAGGCTGCGCGCGCCCTAGCAAGTTCGCCCAAGTTGGCAAAGGCCCGCTAGGCCCGCGCGGCGCCGCCCTTCGCCTTCGAGACACGGTCGCGTTCGGCCGATTGCTTCTGTTGAACTTCGCGAAGCGCGAGAATCTCTTCTTCCTCGAGTTCCTCGATCCCGGCCATCGCGTCGCGCGCGCCACGCTTGGCGATAATCAGTTCGTCGAGCTTGGCGTGGAGCGCAACATCGCGCCGGTGCGCGTCCAATTCCCGCTGGTTCTGCCGGTTCAGCACCATCTGCGTCAGCGTGATTGCGAGGATCGACAATGCAGCCGTCAAAAGGTCGGTCGGAAGGCCCAGCGTGAACCACATGACGCAGAACAGGATCACGCCAATCTGCGTTAGCGGATTCGCAAACAGATCCGACACAAAAGTCGAGACCATGCTCCCGAATTCGTCGAACCGGTTTTTCTGGCTTTGCTTAGTCATTTGGCCTGCATAACGACCGAATCGCGCGCTTGTTGCGTCGGGCGAATTAGAGCCAGCCGCGGCGACGCGCGATCCACAGGGGAAGGATCGCGCTGAGCAGGACCAGCGCCCAGGCGAAGGGGTAGCCAAACAGCCATTTCAATTCGGGCATATGTTCGAAGTTCATGCCGTAGATTCCGGCGATCAGCGTCGGCGGCATGAACACCACCGCGAAGATCGAGAAAATCTTCATCACGAAATTCTGTTCCAGACTGATCATGCCGAGCGCCGCGTCGAGCAGGAAGTTCAAATTCTCGGCGACGAAATCGCTGTGATCGTTGAGCGCCCGTGCATCGCCTATCAAACTCTTCAAATGCCGCGCGTGGATGCCATCGGGGACGATACGGTCGCTACCCGCAAGGAAGCCGAGCAGGCGCGACACGCTGACCGCCGATTCACGGATCTTGGCGAGCAGGCGCTGGGTCGCGCCGATCTGCAGCATCAACCGCTCATAATGCCGTTCCGGTCGCCGCCGCGTCTTGACCATCTCGCGATCGAAGATCCGTTCGGAAATTCCCTCAAGCTCTCCAGTCGCCGATTCCAGCGCATCGGCCAGCCGGTCGACGACCGCGTCCATCAGCCTCACGGTCACCGACAGCGAATCCTGTGCGACGTCAGGCTCGGCCTCCAGATGGCCGGCAAAATTCACGAACGAGGTCGGGTCGACGTAGCGGATAGTGACCAGTTGTTTGTCGGTCAGCATCAGGCTGATCGGGTCGATCCCTGGCTTTTGAGCGTGAGTGCCGTAAAGAGCCCAGAAGGTCATTACCGTGACGCCATTGCGTTCGTAGAATCGGCTCGATGGCTCGATCTCCAGCATATCCTCGCGGGTCGGGATATTGAAACCGATGACGCCCTCGGCAATCTTTTCCTCTTCCTTGGTCGGATCGAGCAAATCGACCCAGATCGCGCGGCTCGGCAATTTGCCAGGGGCGGCGGGATCGATGGGAACGGGCGAGCAATCGGGTCCGAAGAGGCGCAACATGGCGCGTTGGTGCCGCGTGGGCGGCGGCTTGGCAAGTCGGTCGCGCCCGCTTACGTCTCCATCCAATGGGGGAACTTGCGTCGCGGCACCGGCCGCTGGTCATTCTTGCAGGCGTGCTGATCGTAGTCATCGCCATTCTCGTGGCGATGGGACGGCCGCCGATCTGCACCTGCGGCACGGTCGATTTGTGGGGCCAGGTCGGACCCGAGCAGAGCCAGATGCTCGCCGACTGGTATAGCCCCAGCCACTTCATCCACGGGCTGATCTTCTACGTCTTGCTATGGAAATTCGCGCCGGGCTGGTCGCTGGAGCGCAAATTCCTGGTGGCGTTGCTGGTCGAGGCGGCGTGGGAGATTGCGGAGAATACGCCGCTGGTCATCGACCGCTATCGCGAGGCGACGATGGCCTTGGGCTACAGCGGCGATTCGATCCTCAACTCGGTCAGCGATGTCGCAATGATGGCGCTGGGCTTCCTCGCGGCGCGGCGGCTGCCATTGTGGATCAGCGTGACATTGGTGATCGGCCTTGAACTGTTCACGCTGGCCGTGATCCGCGACAATCTCACGCTCAACGTGTGGATGCTGCTGTGGCCGACCGACTTCATTCGCCAGTGGCAGGCCGGCGCCTGATCGCCAAGCTGTTGGCAAAGCAGCGCTTTTGTTGCATTCAGTCGGAAATGGTTTGAGGAGTGAACGCATGAAAGCATCGATCCTGACCGGCCTGGCGATTGCCATCGCCGCCGCCGCCGCCCCGGCCCACGCGGGCGAATTGTTCGGCGGGCTGTTCGCCCATGGCGTCGATACGCCGCTGACGCTGGGCGGATCGCCCGAGGGCGGGGTCGACCTGCAACTGGGCTATCGCGGCGGGCCGATCATCAAGGACACGGGGCTCGAGCCTTATGTGTTCGTCTCGGCCAACAGCAAGGGCGACACCCATTTCGCGGCTGCCGGCCTGTCTTGGAAATTCGGCGATCGCATCTATATCCGCCCCGGGCTTGGGATCGCGGTCCACACCGGCTCGTCACGCAACACCGACAATCCGTTCAACGACAAGATTGAATTCGGCAGCCGGGTGCTGTTCGAGCCCGAGCTTGGCATCGGTGCGCGATTGAACGAACGGATGACGGTCGAGGCGAGCTGGGTCCACCTCAGCCACGCGACCCTGTTCGGTCGCCAGAACCCTGGCATCGACAATATCGGCGCGAGGCTGAACTATAAATTCTAGCGTCAGTATCGCTCAAACTGGCGGATCTGGTCGATTTCGCGTGCAATGATCGGGCTCGCCATCACTGCCACTTGCCGAAGCGTCGGGCTTGAACCGGAGCGCTCATATTGCCGATGCAATGCCAATTGCTGCGCTAATACGCGGTTTATCTGCCGCAAGTAAGTCTTCGCGTCATAACCGCTTGCGGCCAGCTCATCGAACATTGCTTGATGGGCCGACGAAAGGGTTGCGGATGGAAGCAAGTTCAGACGTCGACCGGCGAATGAAAGCTGCGCTCCAATGCCGATGTGATCGGCTTCAAAATACGAGGCAAACGAACCTAGGCCAGTATCGCCTTCTCGCTCGGCGACAATTTTGGATGCTTTGACGATGAAAAGCGACCCAGAAGCGGCACGCGAAACGTAGCTGGCCGGATCGGGAGCAACCGACGGAGCCGGGCGGACCGGCGGAGCGACTGGCGGCGGTGGCGCCTGCTTCGTGCCGCACGCGACAACAGCCACCGCCAGCGCGCCGATCAGCGCAAGGCGCGCGACGCTAGCGGCCGAGCATATTCTCCGGTTTGACGACACGATCGAACGTCTCCTCATCGACCAGCTCAAGATCGAGCCCGGCTTGCTTCAGCGTCATGCCATTCTTGTGGGCATGCTTGGCGATGGTTGCGGCATTGTCGTAGCCGATTTCCGGGGCCAGCGCGGTGACCAGCATCAGCGACTGGTTCATCAGCGCCGAAATCCGGGCCTCGTCCGCCTCCAGCCCGTCGAGGGTGCGCAGGGTGAAGCTCTCCAGGCCGATGGTCAGCAGGTTGATCGAGCGGATTACATTGGCCGCGATCAGCGGCTTGAACACGTTGAGTTCGAGATGACCCTGCAGTCCCCCAATCGTCACCGCGACATGATTGCCCATCACCTGCGCGGCGACCATCGTCAGCATCTCGCACTGGGTCGGGTTGACCTTGCCCGGCATGATCGAGCTGCCCGGCTCATTCTCGGGAAGCTTGAGTTCTCCCAAGCCGCAGCGCGGTCCCGAGCCCAATAAGCGGATGTCGTTGGCGATCTTGGTCAGCGACACGGCGAGCGTGTTGAGCACCCCCGAAAGCTCGACCATCGTGTCGTGCGCGGCAAGTTCGGCGAATTTGTTGGGCGCCGAAGTGAACTGCAGCTGGGTCAGATTGGCGACCTCCTTGGCGAACGCCTCGCCGAACCCCTTGGGGGCGTTGAGCCCGGTTCCAACCGCGGTGCCTCCTTGGGCCAGGCGCATGACGCGCGGCAGCACGCCCTCGACCCGAGCGATATTGTCGGCGATCTGTGCCGCATAGCCGGAGAATTCCTGGCCGAGCGTCAGCGGGGTCGCATCCTGCAAATGGGTGCGGCCGATCTTGACGAGATGGTCCCAGCGGGTCGCAAGATCGTCGAGCCGGGCGTGGATCAGTTGCAGCGCGGGAAGCAGCTTGCGGCCCACCGCAATCCCGGCGGCGATGTGCATCGCGGTGGGGAAGCTGTCGTTCGACGACTGGCCGGAATTGACATGATCATTGGGGTGGACCGGCGCCTTGCCGCCGCGGGTGCCCGCCAACACTTCATTGGCGCGCCCGGCGATCACTTCATTGGCGTTCATGTTGGACTGGGTGCCCGACCCGGTCTGCCAGATGACCAATGGGAATTGCCCGTCCAGATCGCCGCGCGCGACCTGGCCCGCGGCCTGCTGGATCGCCTCGGCGATTTGCGGATCGAGCCCGCCAATTCGCGCATTGACCCGCGCCGCGGCCTGTTTGACGAAGCCCAGCGCATGGACAATCTCGACCGGCATGCACTCGCTCGGCCCGAACGGGAAATTGCCGATCGAGCGCTCGGTCTGCGCGCCCCAATAGGAGTCGCCGGGGACCTCGAGCGGGCCGAAGCTGTCGGTTTCGGTGCGAGTGGGTGTCATTATCTACTCCGGCGCGATGAGCGACGTGCTCGCCATAACCCAGGCATGGCTGCGCGCGTCACTTCTTCTTGGTGAAATCGACGCTGACGACGTTGGAGCCGTCGTCGATCGGCTCGACCACCGGACTGTCATTCTCGGGCTCGTCATGTTCTTCATGCTCGGTCGGGGCGCCATTGGCCTGGAATTTCAAGCTGAAATCGACCGCCGGATCAACGAAGTCGGTGACCGCGGCGAACGGCACCACCAAGGTCGAGGGAATGCCGCCGAACGACAGGCCGACAGTGAAAAAATCATCCTCCACCTTCAGATCCCAGAAGCGGTGCTGGATGACGATCGTCATCTCGTCGGGGAAGCGGTCGGACAGATGCTTGGGGATGGTGACGCCGGGCATGCGGGTCTGGAAGGTGATGTAGAAATGATGGCCGCCGGGAAGCACGCCGCCCGACCTTTCGACTTCGTACAGCACGCGCCCGACCACGTCGCGCAGCGCCTCCTGCACGATCTCGTCATAGGGAATCAGGCTCTCAGGTGTGTCGTCGGTCATCGCTTTTCGTGGTAGCGGACCATGCCAAACGGTCAAGCGATGTTGAGGACCCACACCAATGCCGGTCGATTCCAAGCAGCCTTATGATGATCAGAACATCTTCGCGAAGATCCTGCGCGGCGAAATCCCCAACCGAACAGTGGCCGAGACCGAGCACAGCTTGGCGTTCCACGACATCGCCCCGCTGGCCCCGATCCATGTGCTGGTGATCCCCAAGGGCGCTTATGTCGGCTGGGACGACTTTTCAGGCCAAGCCAGCGGGGCGGAGATCGCCGACTTCGTCCGGCTGATCGGCGAGGTCGCGAAGACAGTCGGCGCCGATGCCCAGGGCTATCGCCTGCTCGCCAACACCGGCAAGCGCTCGGGCCAGGAAGTGCCACACCTCCACGTCCATTTGTTCGGCGGTGCGCCGCTTGGGCCGATGCTGGCGACGTAAACACATGCCGATGGTAGGGACGTTGAGAACTAAGGGGATTGCCCTCGCCGATTGAGGCGCTAGGCTCGCTCCCCACCAGTCAATGATGAGTGCCCGCCAATGCAAGCGGGTGCCGCCGGCCAAGGGGAATTCCATGCTATTCGATCGCGTCAAACCGCTCGACGCCATTTTGGCAACCGCCGAAAAGAAGTCACTGCATCGCACATTGGGCGCCTTCCAGCTGACCCTGTTCGGGATCGGTTGCATCATCGGGACGGGCATTTTCGTGCTCACTGCCGCCGGCGCGCAGAAGGCCGGACCGGGCCTGATGCTCGCCTTCATCATTGCCGGCGCGGTGTGTATCGTCGCCGCACTTTGCTATTCCGAAATCGCCTCGATGATTCCCGTCGCAGGCTCGGCGTACACCTACAGCTACGCGACGATGGGCGAATTCCTTGCCTGGACGGTCGGTTGGGCGCTGGTCCTCGAATATGCCATCGCCGCGTCTGCCGTGTCAGTTGGTTGGTCAGGTTATTTTACAGGCACCATCCTCAATGACACATTCGGGATAGCCTTACCGGCCTACCTAACCGCCGGGCCGCTCGCGCTTGGCGGGGCGCCGGGCGGACTGATCAATTTACCGGCGCTGATCATCGCCTTGCTGGTCACCTGGCTGCTGATGATCGGCACCAGCGAGAGCGCCAAGGTCAATAGTATTCTGGTGACGATCAAGGTTGTGGCGCTGACCGCGTTCATTGCCTTGACCTTGCCGAAGGTCGATACCGCCAATTTCAACCCATTCCTCCCGGCCGGCGTGTTCGGCGGCTTCGGCACCGGGGTCGGTGCGGTCGGTGCGGCCGCGACGATCTTCTTCGCTTATGTCGGCTTCGACGCGGTTTCGACCGCCGCCGAGGAAACCAAGAACCCGCAACGCAACGTGCCGATCGGGCTGATCGGCAGCCTGTTGTTCTGCACCATCTTCTACATCCTGGTCGCGGCCGGCGCGGTCGGCACGATCGGCGGACAGCCGATCATGGGGCCGAACGGCATTCCCTTCCCGGCCGGGTCGGAAGAACTCGCGCGCCAGTGCGCGATGGTTGAACATAGCGCGAAGCTGGTCTGCTCGAACGAGGCCTTGGCCCATGTCCTCCGCCAGATCGGCTTCGGCACCGTCGGCAATATGCTCGGCTATGCCGCTATCCTGGCGCTTCCGTCGGTCATCCTGATCCTGTTGTTCGGTCAGACCCGCATCTTCTTCGTCATGGCGCGCGACGGCCTGCTTCCCGAGAAGCTGGCCGAGGTCCATCCGAAGTGGAAAACCCCGTACATCGTAACCGCCCTGACCGGCATCATCGTCGCCGTTGCGGCGGCCTTCCTGCCGGTCGGACAACTGGCCGACATTGCCAATGCCGGGACTCTCTACGCCTTCATGATGGTCGCGATTGCGGTGATGCTGCTGCGCAAGCGCGATCCGGGCCGCAAGCGGGCGTTCAAGGTTCCGGGGCTGATGATCATCGGTCCGCTGACGGTTGCGGGAACCCTGTTCCTGTTCCTCAACTTGCCGACCACCGCCATGCTGGTGCTGCCGATCTGGTCGGTGATCGGCTTCCTGATCTACTTCGGTTACAGCCGCCGCAAGAGCCATCTCGGCCAAGGCCATGTCGAAGTGCACGAAGGCGAAATCGACACCGTGGCGCCGCATATCCCGGGGATCGATGTTCCCAAGAACTAAGTGCAGCCAAGCGAATGAAACAGGGCGGTCCGGAAACGGGCCGCCCTTTTTCTATCCCAAGAGCCCGCCGGCCAGCGCTTTGAGATCCCTCTCCGGCCGCGCGCCATAATGCTGGATGACCTCAGCGGCGGCGATCGCGCCAAGCTTGAGGCTCGCCTCCAACCCCAGTCCGCGCGCTTCGCCGGCGAGGAAGCCGGCGGCGAACAGATCACCCGCGCCGGTGGTGTCGACCAACCGCTCGACCGGTTCGGCCGGGACCGAGGCACGCTCATTGCCGCGCACCGCGACCGCGCCATGCTCGCTGCGGGTCACGACCAACGTCGCGACTTTGGCCGACAGGGCCGCGAGGCCGGTGTCGAGATCATCGCTGCCGGTCATCGCCGCAAGCTCGGCCTCATTGGCGAACAAGATGTCGATCTTGCCCTGGTTGATCAGCGCCCAGAAGCCGTCGCGGTGGCGGTCGACGCAGAAGGTGTCAGACAGAGTGAAGGCGACCTTGCGTGCCGCATCGCGCGAGGCCGCGATCGCCGCCTCCATCGCCGCGCGCGGCTCGGCCGGGTCCCACAAATAGCCTTCGAGATAAAGGATTGCGGCATCGGCTACCTTGGCCGGATCGATATCGCGCGCGTCGAGCCGCTGCGCCGCGCCAAGGAAGGTGTTCATCGTCCGCTGCGCATCGGCGGTGACCAGGATCAGCGAGCGCGCGGTGGCCCCGACATCGCCCCGCGCGGGGACGAGGAAATCGACCCCGAGGCTTTCGACATCGTGGCGATAGATGTCGCCCAGTTCGTCGCTCGCCACCTGGCCGATGAAGCCCGCCTTCAATCCAAACGAAGCAAGCCCCGCCGCGGTATTGCCGGCCGATCCGCCGCTGATCTCGCGCCCCGGCCGCATCACGCCGTAGAGGCGCACAGCCTCCGCTTCGTCGATCAGTCGCATCGACCCCTTGGTCAGCCCCTGGTCGGCAAGGAAGGCGTCGTCGGCGTCGGCGATCACGTCGACGATGGCATTGCCGATGCACAGCACATCGAGGCGGGGAGCGGTCATGCAAGGATCCTGTCGGGGAATGGGTCAAAGGGAGTGGAAGCGGGCGCGACTAGCCTCGACAGTCGGTGATAACAAGGCCAAGGAATGCCGATGCGCCGTCTTCTCGCTCCCGCCCTCGCCCTGACCGTCGCCGCCTGCGCCAGCACGCCGAAGCCGCAGCCCGCGACCGTGGTGATCCAGCCGACCGCCCGGCCGACCGGCGGCACGTTGATCGGGCTCGATGTGACCGACCTCGGCCGCCGCTTCGGCCAGCCGATATTCCAGGTGCAGGAAGGGCCGGGCACCAAATTGCAATGGACCGGCGGTGGCTGCGTGCTCGACGTCTACCTTTATCCGCCCGAAAGCGGCTCAGGCGTGGCGCGAGTGACCTATGCCGATGCGCGGCGGCCGTCCGGCGCGGATATCGACGTGGCGAGCTGCCTGACGTTGATGGGGCGCTAGAGCCGCGCCATCGCCCAGCGGGCAGCGTCAGCAACCACCGGATCGGGATCGGACAAATGCGGCTGAACCGCTACCGCAAGCCCTGCCTCCCCGCTATTGCCCGCCGCGATCAGGCAATTGCGGATCATCCGATTGCGCCCGATGCGCTTGATCGGCGAGCCCGAGAACGTCTCGCGAAACGCTGCATCGTCGAGCGCCAGCAGGTCCGCCAGTCGCGGCGCCACCATCTCCGCGCGCGGCAAAAACGCGCGATTGGCCTCCGCCGCTTCGGCAAACCGGTTCCACGGGCACACCGCGAGGCAATCGTCGCAACCGTAGATGCGGTTGCCGATCGCGCCGCGATATTGGTCGGGGATCGGCCCCGCATATTCGATCGTGAGGTAGGAAATGCAGGCCCGCGCATCGATCCGCCCCGGCCCGGTAATCGCGCCGGTCGGGCAGGCATCGATGCAGCGCGTACAGCTGCCGCAATGCTCCGCCGCCGGCTCGTCGGGCGCAAGCTCGAGGCTGGTCATGACGATCCCGAGGAACAGCCAATTGCCATGCTCGCGGCTTAGCAAATTGGTATGCTTGCCCTGCCAGCCGAGCCCGGCGGCGGCCGCGAGCGGTTTTTCCATCACCGGCGCGGTGTCGACGAACACCTTCAATTCGCCGCCATGCGTTTCCGCCAGCCAGCGGCCGAGCGCCTTCAGCGCCTTCTTGACCGTCTTGTGATAGTCGGTCCCCTGCGCATAGACCGAAATCCGCCCCAGCTCGCCGCGATCGGCCAGCGCCAGCGGATCGGTCGCCGGGGCATAACTCATCGCCAGCGCGATCACCGACTTGGCGGCAGGCCATAGGCCGTTGGGGCTGGCGCGTTGCTCGGCGCGATCCTCCATCCAGCGCATCTCGCCATGCCGCCCCTCGCCCAGCCACGCACGCAGACCGTCGCCGGCGTCGGGCGCGGCATCGGCGCGCGCAAAGCCGCAGGACGCAAAGCCCAGTTCGAGCGCCTTGGCGCGGATTCCATCTTCGATCGTCATTGCCATTTAACCACCAGCCCTTAGCACAGGCGACATGAGCACCAGCAACGCCGTCGAGGCGCATGATCTCGTCAAGGATTTCGGCGATACCCGCGCGGTCGACGGGGTCAGCCTCGCGGTCCCGACCGGGTCGATTTACGGCATTCTCGGCCCCAACGGCGCAGGCAAGACCACCACTATCCGAATGCTGCTCGGGATCATCGATCCGAACTCGGGCACCCGCAGCCTGCTTGGCCATGATCGGCCGCTGGATGCCGCGGAACAGGTCGGTTACCTGCCCGAGGAGCGCGGCCTCTATCCGGCGATGACCGCGATGGACGGCATCGCCTTCATGGGCGCCCTGCGCGGCCTGCCGCTGCGCGAAGGCCGCCGACGCGCGGTCGAATTGCTCGGGGGTCATGGCCTCGGCAACTGGGCGAAGAAGCCGATCCGCACCTTGTCCAAGGGCATGGCGCAGACCGTGCAATTGCTCGGCACGATCGTCCACAAGCCCAAATTGATCGTGCTCGACGAACCCTTCTCCGGGCTTGACGCGATCAACCAGGGGAAACTCGAGGAATTGATCCGGCACGAAGCCGCGGGCGGCGCGACGATCATTTTTTCGACCCACGTCATCGCCCATGCCGAGCGGCTATGCGAGCGGGTGGCGATCATTGCCGGGTCGAAGGTCGCGTTCGAGGGCGCGGTCGACGAGGCGCGCGGCAAGCTCCGCCCGATCGTCCGCCTGCGCACCCGGAGCCCCGACGGGCCGTGGCGCGCGGCGCTGCCCGCCAACGCGCGGCTCGACAATGGTGACTGGACGTTCGAACTTCCGCCCTCCGGCCCCGAGCCATTGCTGAAAGCGCTGATCGACGGTGGTGCGGGGATCGAGACGTTGAGCATCGAGCGGCCCGGGCTGCACGATGCTTTCGTCGCCATCGCCGGCGCTGCGGCTGCGCGCGAAATGGAATCCGGAATCGGAGAAGCGGCATGAAAGCGCCCAAGCTGATCCGCTCCGCCTTCGTCATCGCGCGGCGCGATTTCACCGCGACGGTGATGAGCAAGACGTTCCTCTTGTTCCTGCTCGGGCCGCTGTTCCCGCTGGCGGTGGGGATCGGCTTCGGCGGTCTTGGGGACAGCATAAAGCGCAATGTCGAGCGACCGGTCGTGGCCGTGGTCGCCAACCCCGAAGACTATCGCGCGCTCGAAGCGGCACGCGAGCTGATGGCGCCGTTGCTGGTCGAGGACCCCGGCGTCTTGCTCAGCCGGGTTGCACCGTCGGGTGAGATCACCGCCCAGCGCAGGGCGCTTCTGGGGCAGGAGAAACCGCCGGTGCTGGGCGTACTCGACGGCGGTCTGTCCGCGCCGCATTTCACCGGCGCGGTCATTGCCGACGGACGGACGGTACGGCAATTGTCGTTTATCATCGACCAGGCCCGCCGCGCCCGCGCCGGATCCCCTAGCCCCGGCGGGCCGCCGCTTGCCGTGGCGCTGACCCAAAGCTCGTCCGGCTCGTTGGTGTCGGCGCGATCAGCAACGGCCTTCGCCGGGCAGCTGGTACTGTTCACGCTCACCCTCCTGTTGGCCGGCATGCTGCTGTCGCAGCTGATTGAGGAGAAATCGAACAAGGCGATCGAGGTCATTGCCGCTGCGGTCCCGATTGAATCAATCTTCATCGGCAAATTGTTCGCGATGCTGGCGATGGCCTGGGTCGGGATCATCGTCTGGACCGCGGCCGGCGCCGGCGCGATCGCTTTCTACCTTCCAGGCGGCCTGTCG
>JBKJNP010000275.1:0-2764 GCA_046593565.1 Sphingomicrobium sp.
TTCAGGCTCGACAGGCTGCCGGCAAGGCCGACCAGCAGCACGGTGACCAGCCCCGCCGCCAGCGTCCCCGCCACCAGCCACGGGTCGGGCGCCCAGACGAAATCGAACAGCATCGTCACGATCAGCCACGCCCCGGCCAGCCCCAGGCCGAGCGCGACCAGGGTCACCAGCGCCGCCAGCAGCAGAAACTCCAGCGCCTGCAACCGAAGCAATTGCCGCCGCGTCGCCCCGAGCACGCGCAGCACCACCCCGTCATAGGTCCGCGCCTCCCGCATCGCCGAGGTCGTGCCCGCCAGCACTGCAATCCCGGCCAGGATCGCCGCCGACGCCGCCCACGCGATCGCCACCGATATCCCCGCCGCGACCTCGCCGACCTGCTCCAGTACGTCGCGGACCGGGACCAGGCTGGTCGAGGGGAAGCGCGCTGAAATCCCGTCGCGCACCGCCGCGTCGGCGCCCTTGGGCAGGCCGATCGTCGCCGATAGGTTATGCGGCACATCGGCCAAGGCGTTGGGCGACAGCACCAGCACGAAATTGAACCCCAGCGTGTCCCAGTCGATCCGTCGGAAGCTCGCGATCCGGGCCCGCCGCTCGCTGCCGTAGATGCTGAACCTCAGTTCGTCGCCGAGCTTGAGCTTCAGCGCCTCGGCCAGCCTTTCGTCCACCGACACCAGAGGCGGCCCGGCATAATCCTTCGGCCACCAGCGCCCGGCTACTAGGCTGCTTCCAGTCGGCAATACGTCGGCATAAGTCAGCCCGCGCTCCCCGCGCAATGCCCACGCCCCCTCGGGGATTTCGGCGAGGTCGGCGACATTGGTCGCGCCATAGCCGGTGATCGTCCCGCGCAGCAGCGGCACCATCTGGACCTCGGCCTCGGGGCTCGCCGCGCGGATGATGGCGCGAAACTCGTCGGCGCGCTCGCGCGGCACGTCGAGCGCGAAAAACGCCGGCGCGCGCTCGGGGATGTTCTGCTGCAAATTGGCGTCGAAGCTTGAGCGCACCGCGGCAATCTGGACGAACATGGTCAGCCCGATGCCGAGCGCGACGACCAGCCCGATCGTCCCCGCGCCGGGCCGGTGAAGCCCCGCCAGCGCCAGCCGGAGGAACGGACCTTTGGGCCGCGGCACCTTGGCCGAGCCCCACCGCACCAGCCAGCCGAGCCCGGCGAGCAGCACCAGCACCCCGGCCACCGCGCCGAGATAGGCCGCCGTCATCAGCGGCCGGCTCGCGGTGCCCAGCGCAAGCGCCAGGATCAACCCCGACGGCACCAGCAGCCACGGCAACCCCTTAGCGATCGACGCCCGCCGCGCTTCGACCGAGCCGCGCAGCAACCCTGCCGCGGGCATTGTCGCGGCGCGAGTCAAAGGCAGTGCGGACGCGGCGGCGGCGGTCAGCATCCCGAACCCCGCAGCCAGCAGCAACGGCGCCCACGCCAGCGTCGCTTCAAGCGCGATCGGAAGCACATTCGCCGCCGCGCGCGACACGATCGGCACCGCCAGCGCGCCGATTCCAAGCCCGAAGATCGTCGCCAGCCCCGCCACCAGTGCGATCTGGATCGCGTAGATCCGCCGCACCGTCCCCGAATCCGCGCCCAGCACTTTCAGAGTCGCGATCGTCGCCTGCCGCGCGCGCAAAAACGACGCCACCGCATTGGCGATCCCGATCCCCGCGATGACCAGCGCTGTCAGCACGATCAAAGTCAGAAATTCCGCCATTCGCGAGAAAAACCGCCCCGCACCCGGCGCCGCATTGTCGCGTGTCTTGGCTTCCCAGCCGCCCGCCGGAAAGGCCTTCGCGACCCGCCCGCTCAAGGCTTCCAGATTTGCCCCAGTCGCGATCCGGTATCGTATCTCGAACAGGCTGCCCGGCTGCATCAGCCCGGTCGCGGGCAGGTCGCGCATCCCCACCATCACCACCGGCCCGAGCGAAAATCCCTCGCCCAACCGGTCGGGCTCCTCGGCAATCACCCCCGCGGCGCGAAAGACCTTCGTCCCCAGCCGAAAACTCGACCCCAATGGCACCCGCGCCGCCAGCGCCCCATCGATCCACGCCTCGCCTGGCCCCGGCGCCCCGACCGTCCGCCCGTCTGCCAGCTTCAGCGCGCCGTAGAGCGGATACGCCCCGTCGACCGCCTTCAATTGCACCGGGATCGAGCGCTTGGCCGTCACCGCGGTCGAGGTCATGGCAATCGACTCCGCGACCCGCCCGGCGCCTTCGAACAGCGCGCGCTCCTCCGCCGTCGCCGCCCTTGCCGATCGCGAAAACTCCACATCCCCGCCCAAAATCACGCTTCCCCGATCGTCCAGCCCGCGCTCCATCGCGCTCGCCAGGCTCCCCACCGCCGCCAGCGCCGCCACCCCCAGCAGCAGGCTGAAGAACAGCAATCTGAGGCCCCGGAACCGCCAGTCCAGCTCGCGCCGTCCGATCGTCCACGCCATTCGCCAGCCGCTCATTCGGCGACCAGCTTTCCGTCGGCCATTTCGATGACCCGCGTGCACCGTGCGGCGAGCACCGGCTCGTGGGTGATCACCACCAGCGTCGCCCCGGTCGCGCCGCAGCGCTCGAACAACAGGTCCATCACCGACGCCCCGGTTGTCGCGTCGAGGTTGCCGGTCGGCTCGTCGGCAAAGATCAGCCCCGGTCGTGGCCCCAACGCCCGCGCGATGGCGACCCGCTGCTGCTCGCCGCCCGACAACTGCGCCGGGTAATGGTCGAGCCGGTGGCCGAGCCCGACCGCTTCAAGCTCTGCGCGGGCGGCAGCGAA
>JBKJNP010000109.1:0-2985 GCA_046593565.1 Sphingomicrobium sp.
CGGACGGCGGCCGACGGGGGTGAGATTGCCATCGATCAGTGCCTCGACCGGATCGCAGCCGATGATTTCGCACAAGGCCTCCATCGCCCGGGTCATCGCCAGCATGGTCGCGTGGAAGATGTTGATCGCGTCGATCTCGTCAACGCTCGCCAGGCCGATCCCGACATGACAGCGGGCGTGAATGCGTTTCGCCAGTTTGGCGCGTTCGGCGGGCTTGAGGATCTTGCTGTCGGCCAGCCCGCGGATCTCCTTGCCGCACAATATCACCGCCGCGGCCACCACCGGCCCTGCGAGTGGGCCCCTGCCCGCTTCGTCCACACCTGCGATCATTCGGTCATCCGCCATGGCGGGAAGCGGCGCGCCTCGCCGGCCTTGTAGAGGAAGACCGTATTGCCCGACGGATCACGCAGCCGCGCCTCGCGCCACATCCATGGCTGGTTGCGCGGGCCATGTTCGAACGGGATCCCGAGCCGCGCCAGACGGTCGACTTCGCGATCGATGTCGTCGCATTCGAGGTAGATGGCGGTGGTCGGCGAGATCACTTCATCGGCGTCGGCTTGGATCGACAGGGTCGCGCCGCCACCGGTCTCGAACCGGGCGTAGCCGTTCTCGGGACTGTCGACGATCTGCTTGAGGCCGAGCGCACGATAGAAGGCGACCGACTTGGCATAATCGGACACCGTCATCGTCACCTGGTTCATCCGCGGCATCGATCCGGGGCCGACATCGAGCCGGACGTCGCCTTGCCCGATCGGGCCCCCGCCCTGCCCGATGTTCGGCGCGGCGTGGAGCGCGACACGGACGAAATCGCGCCCGCGTGCCACCGCCTGCGACAGAGCGTGGCCCTCGGCGAGGAACGTGGCGATGGCGGAGGCGAGCGTGCAGCCGGTGCCGTGGGTGCTGGTGGTGTTGATCCTTTGCCCCTGCCAGCTGGTGATATTATCTTCCTCGATCAAAGCATCGGCCAGCGCGTCGCCTTCTTCATGACCGCCCTTGATCAGGACCGCACAGCGATGGGCGGAGCATAGGCTGAGCGCGGCGGCGACCGGATCCTCCTCGCTTGTCAGGCGGCGGATCTCGGGCAAGTTGGGGGTGGCGATGGTCGCGACGTCCATCAATTGTCCGAAGGCGGCAATGGTCTCGTCATCGGCCAGCGGAGCGCCGCTGGTCGCGACCATTACCGGATCGAACACGATCGGGATATTTTCGAACTGTGCCAGTCGCTCGGCGATGACCCGGGCGGCGAAGGCCCCGCCGATCATCCCGATCTTGATCGCATCGACGCCAATGTCGCTGGCGACCGCGTCGATCTGGGCGAGGATTATTTCGGCCGGGATCGGGTGAACGGCGGAGACGCCAATCGTGTTCTGCGCGGTAATCGCGGTGACCGCGGTCATGGCGTGGCCGCCGAGCATGGTGATGGTCTTGATGTCGGCCTGGATCCCCGCGCCGCCGCAGCTGTCGGACCCGGCAATGACCAGGATTCGCGGGATCGTCATGACTTATATTTCCGTTCTGCGGAGGCCGGATGCTTGGCGAGGTTTGCGCCGCTCCGCACCGGGCGATCGGTCAGCTCGCCGCCGCAATTGGGGCAGCGCTCATCCATTTCCTCGGTGCAAGTCGCGCAAAAAGTGCATTCGAACGAGCAGATGAAGGCGCCATGCTGGTCGGCCGGCAGGTCGGTGCCGCAGCATTCGCAATCGGGGCGCATCTCAAGCATCAGGCGGCGGCCACCGCGGCACAAATGTCATCGACGATGGCCTCGACCTCGGCCATGTCGTCGCCCTCGGCCATGACCCGGATCATCGGCTCGGTGCCCGACTTGCGGATCACGAGTCGGCCCTTGCCGTCGAGTTGCTTCTCCGCCGCGGCGATGCGCTTGATCACCTTGGCGTCGTCGAGCGGCTCGCCCTTCTCGTAGCGGACATTCTTGAGCAATTGCGGGACGGCGTCGAACTGGTCGAGCAACTCGCTCGCCTTCTTGCCCGAGTCGACCATCGCGGCAAGGATCTGAAGGCCGGCGACCAGCCCGTCGCCGGTAGTGGCATGGTCGGTCAGGATGATGTGCCCCGACTGCTCGCCGCCGACATTGCAGCCTCGGGCGCGCATTTCCTCGAGCACATAACGGTCGCCGACCTGGGTGCGAATGAGCTCGATCCGCTCCTTCTTGAGGCGGCGCTCGAGGCCGAGATTGGACATCACCGTCGCCACCACCGCCTTGCCCTTGAGCAGGCCGCGGCGCTTATGCTCGATCGCGATCAGGGCCATCAACTGGTCGCCGTCGATCACCCTGCCGGTCTCGTCGACCACGATCAGCCGGTCGGCGTCGCCATCCAGGGCGAGGCCGATGTCGGCTCCGCTGGCGACCACGGTTTCCTTGAGCAATTGCGGATGAGTAGATCCGCACTGGTCGTTGATGTTGGTGCCGTTAGGGCTGACCCCGAGCGGGATGACGTCCGCGCCAAGCTCCCACAAGGCATCGGGCGCGACATGGTAAGCGGCGCCATTGGCGCAATCGACGACAATCTTGAGGCCGTCGAGGCGGAGCTGGTCGGGGAGCGTGGATTTGACAAAATGGACATATCGACCACGCGCGTCGTCGATCCGCTTGGCGCGGCCGACCATGTCCGCCTTTGCCAGCTTTGGCTCCTTGCCCAGCCGTCGTTCGATCGAGCGTTCGGCCTCGTCGCTCAATTTATAGCCGTCGGGACCGAACAATTTGATGCCATTGTCGGTGAACACATTGTGGCTGGCCGAGATCATCACGCCCAGGTCGGCGCGCATCGAGCGGGTCAGCATCGCCACCGCCGGAGTCGGCATCGGGCCCAATAGGACGACGTCCATACCGACCGAGGTGAACCCCGCGACCATCGCCGATTCCATCATATAGCCGCTGAGCCGCGTGTCCTTGCCGATCACCACCCGGTGGCGATGATCGCCGCGAAGGAAGTGCGCGCCCGCCGCCTGGCCGACCCGCATCGCAAT
>JBKJNP010000020.1:0-4937 GCA_046593565.1 Sphingomicrobium sp.
CGAAATATCGCGGTCGCCCGAGCTGATCGGGTCCTGCTTCACGAAATTGCCGCCGATCACGATTTGGGTCGGACCGTCTCCGCCATTGCCCCAGCTCAGCTGGTAATTCTGGGTGAAGCCGTCGCCCTGATCATACCCGCCCAGCTGGACCGTGCCGACCAGGCCTTTCTGCCGTTTTTTGGTGATGATGTTGACCACCCCGGCGATCGCGTCGGAGCCGTAGATCGCCGAAGCGCCGTCCTGCAGCACCTCGACCCGTTCGATCATGCTTTCGGGGATGGCGTTGAGATCAACCGAGCCAGGCACGCCCGAGGCCGAGGCGGCGTTGACGAAGCGCAGGCCGTCGACCAGCACCAGCGTGCGCTTCGAGCCGAGGTAGCGCAGGTCGATTTCCGCCGCGCCCGCGCCGACCCCGCCGCCGTCGGGCGGGTTGCCGAAATTGCCGCTGTTATTGAACTTGCCGTTGAGCCCGCCGCCCGCGCTGGGGAGCCGCTGCAACACGTCGTTGATCGAGTTGAGGCCGGTCTTGTCGATATCCGCGCGGTCGACAAACGTGACCGGCGAATCCTGGCTGAGCGGATCACGGCGGATGCGCGACCCGGTAATGATGATCGCATCCTCCGACGATGACTCCTGTGCCGCTGTCGCCGGATTTTGCGCGGCGTCGGCGGGCGGGATCGAACTTTGGGCGATCGCCGTCGCCGATAACATCATGGCCCCAAGCGATACGCCCGCACGGAAGAATAGCTGCTTGTTGGTCATGGTGTTTCCCCTTGTTAATTGCCCGAATTATTAACGACGACAATATAGGAGAAGAGTATCAAGCCCGGACTGTTTGACCAGCCGGTTCAGGCAACTAAGTCACTTGTGCGACATTTGTGTAACAGGCGCGAAGAACAACGCCTGAAATCAACCGGTTGCGCCCAGTTGCGCCAGATAAGCCAGGCGACGCATTTCGCGGCGGCCGCGCGTGACGGTGTCGAGGATCAGCCCGGCGAAGAAGCACAGCACGGCGATGATGACGAGTCCGGTGGCGAGAATCGCAGTCGGGAAGCGCGGCACCAGCCCGGTGTCGAGATAGGTCAGCACCAGCGGGATCGAGAGGATGATTGCAGCGACCAGCAGCAGCGCGCCGATCGACCCGTAGAACAACACCGGTCGTTCGATCCGGTAGAGCGTGGCGATGGTTTTCAAGATTCGCCACCCGTCGCGGAAGGTGGAAAGCTTGGACTCCGATCCCTCGGGCCGCGCGCCATAAGCAGTTTCCACCTCGCCCACCGGCATCCTCAATTCGAGTGCATGGACCGAGATTTCGGTCTCGATCTCGAACCCCTCGCTGAGCACTGGGAAGCTCTTGACGAAGCGCCGCGAAAACACCCGGTAACCGGAGAAAATGTCGGAAAAGCTGCGCCCGAACAACCGCGACAACAACCCGGTGAACAGCCGGTTGCCGAGCACATGCCCGCCTCGATAGGCATCCTTGGCCTCGTGCAGCCGCGTTCCCACCACCATGTCGAGCCTGTCGTCGAGCAACAGCTTGACCATCGCCGGCGCTGCAGCCGGATCGTAAGTCAAATCGCCATCGGCCATGATGTAGATGTCGGCGTCGACGTCGGCGAACATCCGGCGCACGACATTGCCCTTACCCTGCATCCGTTCGCAGCGAACCTCGACCCCGGCAGAGCGGGCCAGTTCGACTGTCCGGTCGCGGCTGTTATTGTCGTAGACGTAGATCGCCGCACCCGGCAGCGCGGTGCGGAACCCCTCGATCGTCCGCACGATCGCCGCTTCCTCGTTATAGCAAGGAAGCAGGACGGCGATGCGCGGCGATGCGGTCATGTCCATGAGCCCCCAGATCCGTTCGGGCTGAGCTTGTCGAAGCCCTGCCCTTTTGTTGCAACCAAAAAGTAAGGCAGTCCTTCGACAGGCTCAGGACAAACGGAATTATTTTTTCTTCGTTGCCGGCTTCTTGTCGGCGAGCTTCTTCGGTTCTGCCTTTGCAGCGGGCTTGGCAGCAGCTTTTGCCGGAGCCGCAGTTTTCTTGGCAGCCGGAGCAGGTTTTGCCTCGGACTTGGCAGGCTTGGCCTCCGCCTTGGCAGGCTTGGCTTCCGCCTTGGCAGGCTTGGCCGCCAGCTTTGCAGCGGCCTTCTTGCCTTTCGCCGCTGGCTTGGCCGCATGGTCATGACCGCAGCCCGGCCCATGGACGTGGCCTTCCTCGCTCTCGAGATCGGCTTCTAATTGCTCTCGGGTCGAGGCGCGCTCGGTCACGTCGGCCTTGGCGAACAGGAAATCGACCACCTTGTCCTCGTACAATGGCGCGCGCAGCTGGGCGGCGGCCATCGGCTCGTTCTGGACATATTGGATAAAGCGGTCTCGGTCGGCCGGCGGATATTGCGCCGCGGCCTGGCCGATCAGCCGGTTCATCTCGGCCTGGTTGACCTCGATGCCGTTGGTCGACCCGATTTCGCTGAGCAGCAGACCGAGGCGCACGCGGCGCTCGGCAATGCCGCGATAATCGTCGGCCTCGCCTTCGATTTCCTTCAGCGACGCTTCCGGATCGGCGTCGTGGCTCGCCTCATGACGAAGCTGGGCCATGATATTCTCAAATTCGGCCGAAACCATCGACGGCGGCACCGCGAAATCATGATCCGACGCCAGCTGGTCGAGCAGGCGACGCTTCATGTGGGTGCGGGTCAGGCCGTTCAATTCCTGCTGCGCCTGGTCGCGGACCAGCCCCTTGAGCTGGTCGAGATCCTTCAGACCCAGTGTCTTGGCGAATTTGTCATCGATCTTGGTTTCGCCCGCGGTCTTCACCTCGGTCGCGGTGATCGAGAAGACGGCTGGCTTGCCCTTCAGATTCTCGGCCTGGTAATCGGCCGGGAAGGTGACGTCGATGTCGCGCTTGTCGCCGGCCTTGACCCCGACCAGCCCTTCCTCGAACCCCGGGATCAGCGACCCCGAGCCAAGCTCGACCGCCATGCCTTCGCCAGTCCCGCCGTCAAACGCCACGCCACCGACCTTACCGGCGAAATCGATCACCACCTGGTCGCCCATCGCCGCCTTGTGCGCCTTGGGCGCGGCCTTCCACGCCTTTTGCGACGCGGCGAGGGTAGCGATCTGGGCGCTGACTACCTTGTCGTCGGCCTCGACCGTCAGCCGCTCAAGCTGGAGCTTGTCGATCTTCGGCTTGGGAACGTCGGGCAGGGTTTCCAGCCGGACCTTGACCTCGGCATCCTTGCCGGGCGCATAATCCCCGCCGAGTTCGACCTCGGGCTGCATCGCCGGGCGGATCTTTTTCTCGGTCAGCAGGCTCTGGACACTGATCTGGACTGCGGTCGACAGCGCCTCTTGGTGAAGCGCATCGCCGTGCATCTTGCGAATGAGGTTGGCAGGCACCTTGCCGGGGCGGAAGCCGGGCATCTTGACGGTCGGCGCGATGCGCTTGATTTCCTGGTCCAGCCGCGCATCGATATCCTTGGCGGCGATGGTCAGCGTGTAGGCCCGCTTGAGGCCCTCATTTTCCGTCTCGACGGTTTTCATCACGTTTCTAAATCCCAACTAAAATTTCTATCGGTGCGCGGAGCCCGCTCGCCAGTCCCCGGGACTAGCTGTGTGACGGGCTGGTGCGGGCGAAGGGACTCGAACCCCCACATCTTGCGATACTGGTACCTAAAACCAGCGCGTCTACCAATTCCGCCACGCCCGCGCGGACGCCTCAAGGTGCGCGGCCTATAGCAAGGATCGCAGCCGGGGCAACCATGCACGATGTCGGGACGTTGAGTCGGAAAGGAGCCTATTCATGCAGGACAACACCCCCCCCGCCACGCCCGACCCCGGGCCGGCCATCGATCCTTCGCCTCCCGCCCAGCCAAGCGAGGCCCCCGCCGAAAGCCCGCCGATGCAGCCGCCGATCGACGTTCCTTCGCCGTCATCGCCCGGCACCGAAGCCCCGACCACGCCAATCTCGCCGATCGCCTGATGGCCCCAATCTTCCTGACAGCAAGCGCTCCGCCACGGCCAGGACACGAGCCGGACGAACCGCCCGGTCAGCCGGATCCGCTGCCGGGCCAGCCCGAACCGCCGCCCCCGCCCGATCCGGTAACGCGTTAGTCAATTAGCGCGCCGGACAGGTCGCTCCGGGCGCCTGGGGCAGGCATTTGCCGTCGATGTCGCCGCTCGGAAGGCTCAGCCCGATCATCCCCGCCAGGCTCGGCAAGATGTCGACCGTCTGGGCCGGGAGATCGACATTCTGCGCCGCATAGCCGTTGCGCCAGAAGATGATCGGCACCCGCCGGTCGTAATCCCACACGCTGCCGTGGGTCGAGACATAGCCGCCCTTGGTATCGGCAATCGGGGTGATGTCGCGCTTGAGTATCACCACGAAATCGCCCGAGCGCTTCGCATCGAACGAGACTCGCGCCCGCTCGATCAGGCTCCACTTGTCTGGTGTTCTGGTCGGCATCGGCGTCTTGGCCAGCTGGTCATGGGTGAACACCGCCTCGACCTGACGATGCGCGCGATAGGTCGCCAGCGCTGCGGCCAGCACCCGCGCCTTCTGGCCCGCCACGATCGACCGGTCGAGATAGATATCGCCAAAGTTGGAACCGTACAGCACCGACCCCGGAAGCCCGAAGCGCGCCGCCAGTGCTTTGCCCACATTCGAAGCCGAAATCGCCGGATCGACCCGCGCCGCGCCCGCCACACCTGCGGTCCGCTCGCGCTCGGGAATGTCCTTGCCGCCATGATCGGCGGTCAGCACCACCGCATAATCGCCCACTTCGCGATCGAGGAAGGCAAAGAAATCGCCGAGGTCACGATCGAGCGACAGCATCTGCAGGCACATTTCCTGCCCCTCGGTGCCATAGCGGTGCCCGACATAATCGGTCGCGCTCAATCCGACCGCGAGCAGGTCCGGCGCGGTCCCCTTGCCCAGCTGC
>JBKJNP010000235.1:0-16512 GCA_046593565.1 Sphingomicrobium sp.
CGTCGACTTTGATGTCTTGGGCGACCGCCGTCAGCCGTAACGAGATGCTGTCGCTCGGCTTGAAAAGGAGCGATGCGCGACCGCCGAGACTGACAGAATCGTTGATATTCTTGTCGAAATCCGACCCACCCGTCCCGATCGAATCGATAAAGCCGCCATACTTCCGATAGGTGCCGGATGCGCGAACGGCGAGCGAGTTGCTCAATGGCACATTGACGACCGCATTGCCGTAATAGCTCATCGCTCCGCCGTCTGTCGTCTCGATTCCGACGCGGCCGCGAACGACGAGGGCAGTGGTCGACGGAAGCTTGGTAATAAACTTCAGCACACCGCCGAGCGAGCTTGCGCCATAGATTGTGCCTTGCGGCCCGCGCAGCACCTCTATGCGATCGAGGTCGAACGTATCGAAGTCACCGGCCAGGACGGACGCATTGACCAGGCCGCTGCTCGACCCGAAGGGCGTCTCGTCCATGTAGACGCCGACAGTAGAGGCGACCCCTCCTGTGTTGACGCCGCGAATGACCAGTCGGCCTTGGCCAGGCGTATCCTGGTTGAGCTGAAGTCCGGGCACCAGCTTGAGATAGTCGCTGAAATTGTCCGCGTGCTGCCGCTCAAGCGTCGCGCCCGAGATGACCGAGATCGACTGCGGCACTTCGATCAAGGTCTGGGTGCGCTTTTGCGCGGTGACGACGATTTCCTCGTCCCCGCTGTCCTGCGAATCTGGTAATGCGTTTGCCGCCGCTGGGTTTCCGGTGACCGGGGTCGCATCCGCCGGTGCCGAAGTAACCGGTTGACCCTGATCCTGGGCAGCAATCGCTGCGCCGGGAACGGCAACCGCGGCGAAAGCGGTGGAAATCATCAATGCGGTGCGAATAATCATGTTGTCCTCCCCAAACGAGCCCATGGAATCCGCGCGTCTGCGCCGCGCTTTAATTTCCAGCCCTGATCAATTATCCTGTTTGGGACATTAATGTCCTGTCTAGAAAAATGTCAAAAAGATTCGTTCCGCTCGTTTCGGGCAACGTCGACGCGACGAACAAATGGATCGAGCGAACGGAGGAGAATCGCCGAGATCGCGGCAAGTCCAGCCAGAAGCGCGAAGAAGGCAGCGTTGCTCATGTCGCCCCACAATGTCCCGACCAGGCCGGCCGCCAAACTGCCACTGAAGATGGCCAGAAACCACGCAGCGACCGTGGTTGCACCCATTCCGGGAGGCGCAAGCCGGGCAAATAGCCCGAGACCGGTCGGCAGGATGAACAGTTCCCCGAATGTGAAGAGGACGAAGAAGGCGAGCAGCCATGCCCATGACGCGGGGGCGCTACCGCTCAGCGAAGCGGCCACCGCAAGCATCAGATAGGCGCCCGCAACGATCAACGCGCCGAACGCCATCCGCCGAGCGGGCGTTTGGTCATGTCCTTTGGCCGCACGGCGGCTCCAATATGCCAACAGCATCGGGGTCATCAAGATGACGAACAATGGGTTCAGGGAAATGAACCAGGTCATCGGGATGGCGAAGGCGCCGACGCTCCGGTCGACGCCGGCATCCGCCCAGAGGGCCACCGTGTTTCCGACCTGCTCATAGGCACCGCGGAAGACCGTGACCGATAATGCAATCGCGACCAGGGCGACGATTGTATCCCGGCCAAGCCGGATTCTTGTTGCTCCGGCTGGAAGTGCAACATTGCGCGGGGGTTCGGGGGGCAAATAACGCTGACCTGAAAGATATATAATAAGTCCGGCGACCATGCCGATGCCGGCCGCGCCGAAACCGTAATGCCAGCCGTAAAGTTCGCCCAACGTCCCACAGATCAAAGGCGCTAGAAATCCGCCAATGTTGATCCCGACATAATAGACATTGTAGGCCCATCCACGGCGCGGATCGTCGCGTTTGTAAAGGTCGTTGATCTGGCTCGGCAGGCTGGGGAGGAACAGTCCGTTGCCGAGCGCGATGGTCGCCAAGGCGACATAGAACAGGGCCTCGAACGCCATCATGAAATGGCCGATGGCCATGATGCTGGCGCCGATAATGACCGCCTTGCGCTTCCCCAGATAACGATCCGCGATCACTCCGCCGACGATCGGCGTGAAGTAGGCGGTTGCGGTGTAGGCCCCGTAGATGACCGAGGAACTGCCTTGGCTGATCAGCAGCTGCTTGGTCATATAATAGACCAGCAGGGCGCGCATTCCGTAGTAGGAGAATTGCTCCCACATATTGGTGAGAAACAGGATCGTCAGCCCGCGGGGCTGGCCAAACCAGGGCGACGCTCCCTTCATCGAGCCAGCACTCCCGCCGCTCCCCAGACCTCCGGTCCGACCCATAGTTCACCATTTTCGTAGCGCGCGCCGGGCTGACGGTCGGTTGTCAAGAAGGTCGGTCCGTCCAAGTCGACGAGATCGCAAATCTGGCCGAGCAGGAAGGCGGGCGCTGTCGCCAAGCTGGTACCGACCATCGTGCCGACCATGACGCCGAGCCCGAGCTTGCGAGCCTCGGACGCCATCAGAAGCCCCTCGGTCAGGCCACCGCACTTGTCGAGCTTGATGTTAACGACATCAAAGCGGCCCTTGGCTCCTGGCACATCGGCGAGCGACAGCAGGCTTTCATCCCCGGCAATAGGGATCAGCGAGTTGTAACCCTCAAGATCTGACTCTCGACCTCGCGCGAGCGGCTGCTCGACCAGCGCCACGCCTTCGTCGCGAAGGGCCAGGATCAACTCATCGAGCTGATCGCGGACAAATCCCTGATTGCCGTCGACGCCTAGCCAGGCATCGGGCCGTGCTGCCCGGATCGCGCGAACGCGCTCGATGTCCAATTCGAGTTCGCCGGTAAGCTTGATCTTGATCGAGCGCGCCTGGCTATAGCTCTTGGCCTTGCCCGCCATCGCCTCGGGGCTGTCCGCACCAAGCGTGAAAGTCGTCAAAACCGGCTTGGGAGCTGGTAACCCCGCCAGCTCCCATACCGGCCGGCCCGCCCGCGACGATTCCAGTTCCCACAGCGCGCAATCGACCGCGTTGCGCGCGCCTCCCGGCGGCATGATCTCGCGGAGTTCGTCACGGCTGGCGCCGGCCTCGATCGCTCCCCGCGCCGCTTCAATCGCCGCAACAGCATGTGGGATATCGTCGCCTAGATAGTAAACGCCAGATGCCTCGCCGCGACCAATGTGCCCCCCATCGTCGAGCGTGGCGACAAGCACATCCACAGTTTCGAACTCATAGCCGGATATACGAAACGTATCGGCCAGCCGTAGCGTCTCCGTCGCAACCTCGAGCGACAATTTCATCAATAGTTCACGGACATGGAGATGAGGCCGAAGGTTAAGGCGATATAGAGGATCAGCAGCGTGGCAAGGAGGATCAGCACATTCCACAGCTTGCGAGTCCAGCTCCGGCCGTCGGTGAAGGTCAACCAGACGTTCCACGCGCTGACGATCACCGCGCCAACGAAGACGATCGCGCCCCCGATCTGCAGCAGCCATAGCAATGGGTCGCTAGATTTGTTGAGCCTCGAGACGCTTTCGAACAGTACGGACACCACCAGCAGCCAGCCGATGAGCACCGCCAGTGAAAGACCCGCAAACACCCGCGTGGCGCGATAGGCTTGGCGCGCCCTGCCAGCGACCGCGAGTTCGGTCTTGTGGTGCCGGCGGACGAGCCACGAAACCGGCCAGAACAGGAAGGTCAGGGCGAGAATGACCAAGCTGGCGTATAACGCGGGCAAGATCCAGGCCGCGGACATTCCAGCTGGAGCGCGGTCGACGACGATGAACGGCGACATGAAATCCATGCTCCACCGAACCGGTTTCCCGTCCACGACCTTGGCGGCCAAACGATCGTCGCTGTCCACGTCGCGCCAGACGAAGGGTGCAATTTCTACCCAACGTCGCGGGACACCGTTTGCCCCGAGCAGGGACGAGACGATCAATTCGCCCTTTCCGTTTGACGAAATGGTAGGCTGACCGAGGAGGGTGATGATCTTGAGGAAATTGCTGTCCGGCCTTCGGCTGGCAATCCAATTTCCGGACATCAGCCTGGCATGCTCGGCTGCGACTTTGGGATCGACCCGTCCGTCACGCTGCGTGCCGGGAAGATAGCGGTCGGCGAAGTCCTGGAACATGGCGCTGCGGAGTGCATTGACCACGCCTTCCTTGCCGCCGCTATTGAACGAAACGTAGAAGCCGGTGCGTTCGCGCATGAACAAGTGAAGCGATGTATGAAAACCCATCGTGTCGCCAAGATGGGCGTTGACCATCCGACCGTTGACGTTGGTTTCGAAGAAACCAAGCTGCATCCGGTTGAGGGGCGGTAACAACGTCAGCGGGCTGTTATGCATGGTCTGCCAAGCACGCGGGCTGAGAATTCCTCGCCCCCCTTCCAGATGAGCAATCATGAAGCGTGCCATGTCGGTAGCGGTCGCGGACATGGAACCTGCCGGGGCCGGAACGACGAATTCGAACGGCGTCGGTTCCTCCGAAGCGCGCGAATAGCCGCGTGCCATATTGGCCTGCAAACGCTTCGGCAGCGGCTGCCGAAAGCTGGTGTTGGCCATGCCCAGCGGCGCGAATATGCGAGTTTCGATATAATCGTCGAACGACGTGCCGCTTGCGCGCTCGACGATGTAACCGGCCAGCGCTGTACCCCAATTTGAATATGCGGGCGTCGTGCCTGGAGCGAAGATCCGCTTTGGAGTGTAGCGCTTCAAATAGGTGCCGAGCGGCATCGCATAGTTGGGGTCATATGCGATGAGATCCTTGGCAGTTTCCTCGAAACCAGCGGTGTGGGTCAGAATTTGTCGCAAGGTTATCGGCTTGCCGTCACGCGGCGGAATTTTGAAATCAAGGTATGTATTTACATCGCGATCGAGGTCGAGCTTGCCCTCGTCGACGAGCTGAATCACGGCGGTCCAGGTCACCAGCTTGGACACCGAACCTGGCCGGAATAACGTTTTGGCTGGATCGATCGGCCGGCGCTTCTCGACATCCGCGTAGCCATATCCGCGCGCGGTGAGAATCTGACCATCCTTAACGATAGCGACCTCGGCCCCGGCAATGTCACCGGCCTTCAAGGCAAAGGGCAGGTAGCCATCAAGCCAGGCATCCGCATCGGCCTTGGTAAGTGAGTTCACGCCTGTCGGTACGGGGGGAGTCGCGAGCGACGCACCTTGAGCTGCAATGGTAGTCGGCACCAGAGTCGGCTCGAGGCTTGCGTCCTGAGCAAAGCCGACCGTGCCAATGGCGGCTAGCGCCCCGATCGTCAGCTTGGTCCACCACTTCATGCTATGTCCCCTCAAAGTGCGGGATTGCTCCCGCCCGAACCAACCCTTAGGTTGTCATTGAAATCCTGATCGGGACATAATTATCCTGATTAGAAAAATGGTCAATGCTGAAAAGAAAGCATTCTCGATGCCTAACGCGGTTCCCACCTTAGGCGCTTTACTGCGTCGCCTTCGCGACCGGGAGGACCTCACGCTAAAGCAGATGAGCGAGAAATGCGGGATTCCGGTGTCGACGCTTTCAAAGGTCGAGCATGACCGCCTGACGCTCTCGTATGATAAACTTTACCAACTCAGTCAGCGACTCGGCATTCGCATGTCGGACTTGTTCGCCGAGACGAACAATGGCGGATCGGCCGTTACTGCGCGGCGCAGCATTGGCGTCATCGACCAGGCCATTCGCGTCGAAACGCCCAACTACGACTATTTCTATCTGTGCACGGAGCTACGTCGGAAAAGGATGATTCCGGTCATCACCAAAATCCGCGCTCAAAGTGTTGAACAGTTCGGCGACCTTTCGCACCACGTCGGCGAGGAATTTGTCTACGTTCTCAAGGGTAAGATCGTCGTTGCCACTGAATTTTATGACTCGGTTACCTTGAGCGAAGGGCAGTCGATCTACATCGACTCGAGTATGGGCCACGCCTACCTGACCGCGGAAGGCTGCGATGAGGCGGAGGTGCTTGGCGTAATGTCCAGTGAAGATGACGATCTGATGCAAACACTTTTGACACTGCGCGAAGAGCAAAAAGGCGGGGACAGAGTCTGATTCGGATCATCATTTTGATCGTATAAAAATCGAAATTGTTCGACGTGCCGATGCTTCGACTACAGGGCGGAGCACCATTCTCGCAAAGTCCGTACAGACCGCGACTTCGAAACAGGGGAAGAGACCGGTTCAGTGAAGACCGGGGGTCGAGCACCATTCTTTCCAGAATGGCGATCCGGCAACGGCTTTGACATGGATTCCGCGCACGATCCTGCTACTTGCCGGCTCGTGTCCGCGCGCTGCCTTTCCTTCGTCCGAGCCGTGAGCGGCGCCGCGCGATGATCGCCGAGGCCGGGCTTGCAGCCTTGTGGCTCGCGGCCGCGCTCGCCGCATTGCAGCTGATGTTGGCGGCGACAGCAATACGCCAGGCCCGGGGCGACCTGATGGCCGCAGTGCGCCCGGTCGCGGTGGTGCAGGGGATCCTTGCAGCGCTTGCGATGACCTTGCTGATCGCCCTGTTCCTGCGCTCCGACATGAGCGTGCTGCTGGTCGCCGCCAACAGCCATTCGGCCAAGCCCGTGCTCTATAAATTCGCCGGCGCCTGGGGCAATCACGAAGGCTCGATGCTGCTGTGGGTAACCGTGCTCGGGATGGCCGGCGCGGCGGTGGCGTTGTTCGAACGGCGGCTGAAGACGGCCACCCTGGTTGCAACGCTCGGCGCGCAGGCGGCGATCGCGCTTGGTTTCTACGCCTTCCTGCTGTTCTCCTCCAATCCGTTCGCGCGGCTCAATCCGGCCGCCCCCGACGGCCAGGGGCTCAACCCCCTGCTGCAGGACCCCGGCCTCGCCTTCCATCCTCCAACGCTCTATTTTGGCTATGTCGGAATCTCGATCGCTTTCTCGTTCGCGGTCGGCGCGATGGTGATGCGCGACGTTGGCCCGGCCTTCGCCCGAGCGATGCGCCCATGGATCCTTGCGGCGTGGATTTTCCTCACTTTGGGCATCGTGGCCGGCAGTTACTGGGCCTATTACGAGCTTGGCTGGGGCGGCTGGTGGTTCTGGGATCCGGTCGAAAATGCTTCGCTGATGCCGTGGCTTGCGGCCACCGCCTTGCTCCATTCGGTGACCGTGCTGGCGACCCGCGACGGGCTTCGCGCCTGGACCATCATGCTGTGCGTGGTGGCGTTCTCGATGTCGATGATCGGCACCTTCCTGGTCCGATCGGGAATCCTAACCAGCGTCCACGCCTTCGCGGTCGACCCGACCCGGGGCAGCTTCATCCTCGCTTTGCTGGTGCTGTACATCGGCGGCGCTCTGCTGTTGTTTGCATTGCGGGTTGGCACCATCCGCGAAGGCGCGACCTTCGAACCGGTCAGCCGCGAAGGCGCTCTAGTGATCAACAACCTTCTGCTGACGGTGATCCTCGGAATTGTTCTGATCGGCACGCTCTACCCGATCGTCGCCGCGACCTGGGGCGTGCAATTGTCGGTCGGCCCGCCTTTCTTCGATCGCACCGCGGGGCCGGTCGCGCTGCTGCTGGTGGCGGTAATGGCGATCGGGCCATTGCTGCGCTGGCGGCGGGACACGCTTGGGGCCGCGCTCAGGCGGGTGGCCATTCCGGCGGCGGCGTTGGTGATCGCGTTGATGGCGCTGCTCCTACTCGCGACGGGAATCGGCATCCTGCCCTTGCTCGGGCTGGTGTTTGCCGGCGGCACCGCAGTCGCCAGCGTTGCCCCTTTGTGGAAACGCGACCTGCGCCGCACACCGCTGTTCACTTATGGCATGGTGGTCGCGCATCTGGGAATTGCGCTCGCCCTCGCCGGCATGGCGTCCGACAGCGCCTTTACCAGGGAGACGCTGGTCGCGGCGCGGGTCGGCGAAACCCACCGCGTTGGGCCGTATAGCGTGACGCTAAACGAAGTCGCGCCAGTGGTCGGTGCCAACTGGTCGGCGATCGAGGCACGGCTCAGCGTCCGGCGCGGCGACGGCAGCGCCTTCACCCTTGCCCCGCAATCGCGCTTTTTCGCCACGCCGCCGATGGTCACCAGCGAATCCGCCATCGCCACCCGGTGGGACGGGCAGCTCTACACCGTGCTTGGCCAGCAGGATCCGACCGGGCGCTGGCAGCTCAGGTTATGGTGGAAGCCGTTTGTCACGCTTATCTGGCTGGGCGGACTGTTGGTGGCGATCGGTGGGATGCTGTCGCTACTCGGTCGCGCGAAACGCGACTGGCGCACTGCCCGGATCGAGGCGGCGGCGTGAAACGGCCCTTGCTCTGGCTGCCCGTGGTGGCCTTCATCGCGCTGGCCGCATTGCTCGCCAGCGGGCTATTCGCGCCCGCCGACCGCACGGTGCGATCGGCGATGATCGGCCAACCAGTCCCCGAGTTCGCGCTCAGCGGAATATTGCCTGGCAAACCCGGTCTGGCCAGCGCCGATCTCGGCATGGGCAAGCCGCGATTGCTGAACATCTTCGCCAGCTGGTGCGCGCCGTGCATCGCCGAAGCGCCGATATTGATGCGTCTCAAGCAGGCTGGCGTACCGATCGACGGCGTCGCGATCCGCGATACCACGCCCGCGTTGCGAGCCTTCTTCGCCCGCAACGGCGATCCGTTCGACCGCATCGGCAACGACCCCGATTCGCGCCTTCAGATTGCGCTCGGATCGTCAGGGGTGCCGGAAAGTTTCGTGATCGACGGGCGTGGCCGGATCGTCCACCAGCATATCGGCGACATCAAAGCCGCCGATGTGCCGACCATCCTCGCCGCGATTGAAGGGGCGAAATGATGCGCTGGATGATTGTTGCGCTCGCCCTAATCGCAGCGGCACCGGCGCTAGCTGACTCGAAGCTGCCGCCCGCGGCTTACGCCAATGTCGCGATTGCCGATCCCGCCAAGGAGGCCGAGGCGAAGCGGCTGATGGAGACCTTGCGTTGCCTGGTCTGCCAGGGCCAGTCGATCGCCGACAGCGATGCCGACATGGCCGGTGACATGCGTGCCCTGGTGCGCCAGCGGATCGCGGCGGGCGAAAAGCCGGGCGATGTTCGCGCCTGGCTGGTCGAGCGTTACGGCGACTATGTCTCGTACGACCCACCGCTCAGTGCCGCCACCGCACCCTTGTGGATTGCACCATTGATCCTGCTAGTCCTCGGCGGCCTGATCGCCTCGCGCAGTTTCAAGCGGAAGCGTCGCTGATGGGCTGGATCTGGCTTTTCACGATCGGGATCGGGGCGTTTGCCATGCTGTGGGTCGGTGGCGTGTCGCGGTCACTCGCCACGCTTGTCGCCGCGACGTTGCTGGTCGGTGGCGCCGGCTATGCTCTGCAGCAGAATGCGGCCCTGCCAGGCAGCCCCGCCAGCCCCGACATTCGACGGATCGAGGTCGATCCCGGGCTGGTCGCGTTCCGGTCGGCGATCATGCCGACCGCGCCCGCCGAAGGCGCCATCCTGGCGGCAGCCGACGAGCGATTGCGTAGCGGCGATACCGCCGGGGCTTCACAAGTCATGCTCGACGCGGTGGCTCGGCGGCCCGACAATGCAGCGCTGTGGACTGGCTTGGGAAGCGTCCTCGTCGCGCATGACAGCGGGCAGATGTCGCCCGCTGCGCGGCATGCTTTCCGCCGGGCGATCCAGCTCGCGCCGAACGAACCGGGCCCTCCTTTCTTCCTCGGACTGGCGCAAATCCAGGCCAACGATCTGGCGGCGGCCAAGAGCGCCTGGCTGCAAGCGCTGGCGCGGACATCGCGCGAAGCGCCCTACCGGATCATCATTGCCGAACGGCTGGTGATGCTCGACCGCTTTCTCGCCATGAAGGCCGCAGGAGTCGGCGCTACGCGCTGAGCGCCGCGGCGACCGCGCGGTCCCATCGCTCGAGCCGCGCCGAGCGCTGTTGGTCCTCCATGGCTGGCCTGAAACAGTCGCTGCCCCCGCGCATTGCCGCCGCCGCTTCGTCCAGCGTCGCATGCAGTCCCGCACCGACCGCCGCCAGCATTGCCGCGCCGAGCACGCTGCTTTCGACGTTGGCGGGGCGCTCCACTGGGATGTCGAGCAGATCGGCGAGATCCTGGGCGAGGAAATCATTGGCCGCCATTCCGCCGTCGATCCGCAGCCGCGACCAGTGCACGCCGTCGGCGGCGAACGCGCGCTGTAATTCGGCCGACTGGTTGGTAACCGCCTCCAGCGCGGCGCGGACGATTTGCGCGCGGCTCGAACCGAGCGTCAACCCGAGGATCGCGCCCCGCGCATCCGGCCGCCAGTGCGGCGCGCCGAGCCCTGCAAAGGCTGGCACGATCTGCACGCCGCCACTGTCGGCCACGGAGCGTGCCAGTGCCTCGCATTCGGCCGAAGTGCCAATCACCCCGAGTTCGTCACGCAGCCAATGGATCATCTGCCCGGCGACGAACAGCGAGCCTTCCAGGGCATAACGACGTTCCCCGCTGAGCTGCCACGCCACCGTCGATAGCAATCGGTGTGTCGACACTGGCGGTTCGGTGCCCGCATGGGTCAGGATGAACGCGCCGGTGCCGTAGGTCGCCTTGGTGTCGCCGGGCGCGAAACCGGCCTGGCCGATCGCCGCTGCTTGCTGGTCGCCGGCCATGCCGGTGATCGCGATCGGACGACCGAAATGCTCGGGCAATGTGAACCCGATCGACCCGGCGCAATCGACGATCTCCGGCAGTGCAAAGCGAGGCACGCCGAACAAGCTGCACAGACTGTCGTCCCATCCGCCACGCAAATCCATCAGTTGCGTCCGAGAGGCGTTGGTCGCGTCGCTGACGTGGAGACCGCCGGTCAGATTGAACACCAGCCAGCTTTCGATCGTCCCGACGCACAGATTATCACCCGCTGCTCGTAACTCTGGCCAATGGTCGAGCGCCCAGGCTATCTTGGTCGCGCTGAAATAGGGATCGAGCAGCAAGCCGGTGGTCGCTTGCACCGCCCCCTCATGCCCGGCATCGCGCAGGCCATCGCAAATGTCGGCGGTGCGGCGGTCCTGCCACACGATCGCCGGGGCCAGTGCCGCGCCGCTGGAACGGTCCCAGAAGACGATCGTCTCCCGTTGGTTGGTCAGGCCGATCGCCGCGACCCGCGATGCTTCGCCGCCGACCGCTTCCCGCGCTGCTTCCAGAGTCAGCCGCCAGATTTCCTCGGCATCCTGCTCGACCCAGCCGGGCTGCGGATAGACGGTGGTCAGCGCCCGCTGCGCCATTACCCCGGTTTCCCCCGCGGAATCGACCATCATGGCGCGCGTGCTCGACGTGCCTTCGTCGATGACCAGTAATTTGTTGCCCATTCGTCCCCCTGGCCCCCTTAAACCGAGAAGCCGCGCGCCACGCCAGCCCGGATTGGGTCGACCATACCGCGCAGCTTCGCTAGGCCGCAGCGATGCCCGCCAATCCCCAGCACCAGGCAATGCAGGACCGACTCGCCGGCCTGCTGCTGATTGCGGGTGCGGCGGCGGCTCTATTGCTCGCCAATTCGCCGCTTGCGCAATTGTATCATGACGTACTGGAGTCGGCGCTCGGCCCATTGACCGTTCACCAGTGGATCGCCGACGCAGCGATGGCGCTGTTTTTCCTGCTGGTAGGGCTGGAGGTGAAGCGCGAATGGTATGAGGGTCGACTGTCGACGCCCGACGAACGCAAGCTGCCGATCATCGCCGCCGGCGCGGGCATGATCGTTCCCGCGCTGATATTCCTCGCCGTCACCGGCTTCGACCCCGCGATGGCCCCCGGCTGGGCGATCCCGGCGGCGACCGACATCGCCTTTGCGCTCGGCATCCTCGCTTTGCTCGGCCCCCGCGCCCCGCCCCAGCTCAAGCTGCTGCTGGTGACCATCGCGATTATCGACGATGTTGGCGCAGTGGCGATCATCGCCTTCGCCTACACAGCCGATCTGCACTGGCCGGCGCTCGCCGCCGCGGCGCTGATCTTGGCGGGTATGATGGTGCTCAACCGACGCGGCGTGCGGTCGCTCTGGCCCTATCTCGCCGGCTTTGTCCTGCTTTGGATCGCGGTCCATGAATCGGGGGTCCATGCGACCATCGCCGGTGTACTTGCCGCGCTGGCCGTGCCGCTGCGCACCGCCGACGGCCGCTCGCCGGTCAAGCGGCTCGAGAATCACTTGCACGAGATTGTCATGCTCGGCGTCGTCCCACTGTTCGGCCTGGCCAGCGCGGGAGTCGCCTTGTCCGGCGGCGAGGGACTGATCGCCGCTTTGCCGCTCGGCGTGGCGCTCGGCCTGCTAATCGGCAAGCCGATCGGCGTATTCGGGGCAATCTGGCTGGCCGACCGCAGCGGCCTCGTCTCGCGCCCAGCCTCGATGAGCTGGCCGCAAATTGGCGGCGCCGCTGTCTTGTGCGGGGTCGGATTCACGATGAGCCTGTTCATTGGCGCCTTGGCTTTCCCGGGAGATGCAGCACGGATCGACGGTGCCAAGCTCGGCACGCTCGTCGCGTCGCTGGTCGCGGGCATGGCCGGGTTCGTCATGCTGCGCTTGACGACTCCCTTGCTATGCAGCGACGACGACCGCGAGGAAGCCAGCGAGATTTTCGGTTGCGACGAGGAAGAGGAAGAAGCCCGATGAAATTCCCCGCCCTGATCGGCCTCGCCGCCGCGCTCGCCGCGTGCCAGCAGTCGCCGCCCGCCAAACCGAGCGACTCGCTCGATTCGATCGCCCGCGATTATGTCCGATTGAGCCTGACCATCGGCGAGAAGGAAGAAGGCTATATCGACGCTTATTATGGCCCGCCTGAAATACAGGTTGAGGCCAAAGCCGAAGCGCCCAAGCTGGCGCTGCCCGAACTGGCCAAACGCACCGACGCGCTCGCCGCCCGGGTCACGGCGCTCAAGCCCGAGGGCCAAGACGCCCGCCGCGCCGCCTTCCTCACCGCGCAACTGACCGCCGCCAAGACCCGCCTCCGCATGATGGCTGGCGAGAAACTGAGTTTCGCCGACGAGGCCAGGGGCCTGTTCGGGGTCGCGCCGGAATTGAAGCCGCTGACCGACTACGATTCGGTGCTCGCCAAAATCGAGGCGCTGGTCCCCGGCCCCGGCCCGCTATCGGCGCGAGTCGATGCGTTCCAGAACCGTTTCACCATCCCCGCCGCAAAACTCAAGCCGGTGTTCGACGCCGCCATCGCCGAGTGCAAGGCGCGCACCTTGATGCACATCGCGCTGCCCAAGGCCGAAAAGTTCGACATGAAATTCGTCACCGGCAAGAGCTGGTCGGGCTATAATTATTATCTTGGGCGTTCGACCAGCCGGATCGAGATCAACACCGATCTTCCGATCCGCATCAGCCGCGCGGTCGATCTCGGTTGCCACGAAGGCTATCCCGGCCATCACGTGCTCAACGCCTTGCTCGAACAGAAATTGGTCAGGGACAAAGGCTGGATCGAGTTCAGCGTTTACCCGCTTTACTCGCCGCAGTCGCTGATCGCCGAGGGGTCGGCCAATTACGGCATCGACCTCGCCTTCCCCGGCCCCGAACGGCTCGCCTACGAAACCCGAATCCTCTACCCGCTGGCCGGGATCCCGACCGCCGACGCAGGCCGCTATGCCGAGCTCCAGCAGGCAATGACCGCACTGGCCGGCGCCCGCTTCACCATCGCCCGGGAACTGCTCGAAGGACGGATCGACGAGGCCGAGGCCGAACGGCTGGTGCAGCGCTACCAATTGGTCTCGCCCGAGCGTGCCAGGCAGAGCGTCGCCTTCACCAAGCAGTATCGCAGCTATGTCATCAATTACGGCCTTGGCATGGACATGGTCCGGGCCGACGTCGAGCGCGCCGGAGCGTCACCACAAGCACGATGGAAGCGGATGGAGCAATTGCTCAGCGAACCAACCCTGCCGAGCGATCTGAAGGGCTAGGATGCGCTGTTTTTGGGACGAGGCGCAGCGCGCCCACGCGCCGGCGGCGGAGTTCTTCAACGGCGCGCTTCACCCCGCCGCCGACCGGCCCGACCGCGCCGATGCCATCCTCGGCGCCATCGGCAGGACCGAGCCATCGACCGCACATGGCGACGATTCGATCCGGCGGGTCCATGGCGCCGATTATTGCGCGTTCCTTGCAAGTGCCCATGCCGATTGGCTGGCGGCGGGGCGCACGGGCGATGCCTTTCCCTATACCTTCCCGGTGGTCGGGCGCCGGCCGCTGGCGCTGCAGCGTATCGACGCTCGGCTCGGCCAGTATAGCTTCGACACCGCGACCCCGATCGGTCCCGACACCTGGGCCGCGACCCGCGCCGCCGTCGATACCGCCCTGTCGGCGCTCGATGCGGTGCTGGCGGGACAGCGCGCCGCCTTCGCGCTGACGCGGCCGCCGGGCCATCATGCCGGAGCCGATTATTGCGGGGGCTATTCCTACCTTAACCATGCCGCGATCGCGGCCGAGGCCGCATTGGCGGCGGGCAAGAGGCGGATCGCGATCCTCGATGTCGACTATCATCACGGCAACGGGACGCAGGACATATTCTATGGCCGGCACGACGTCATTTACGCCTCGATCCACGCCGATCCGGTGATGGATTATCCTTATTATTGGGGACACGCCGACGAGAAGGGCAGCGGTGATGGCGAAGGCGCCAATCTCAACCTGCCGCTGCCGCGCGGTACCGACTGGATCGCCTATCGCGCCGCGCTCGACCGCGCGATCGACTGGATCGGACGGTTTGAAGCCCAGCTGTTGATCGTCAGCTACGGCGCCGACACCTACGTCGGCGATCCGATCAGCCACTTCGCGCTGGAAACGCGGGACTACCGCCCGATGGGCCGCGCCATTGCCGCACTCGACCTGCCGACCCTGATCGTGATGGAAGGCGGCTATGCGGTCGACGCACTTGGTGCCAATGTCGCGGAGTTTCTGGGCGGATTTTGAGGGGACAAGCATGCGGTGGACGTTGATGACGATGGCGGCGCTGCTTGCCGCGCCGGCCTCCGCGGCCCCGGCTGACTGGGTGCAACGAAATCGCACCGCGATCCTCGCCGACTATATCGAACTGCTCGCTATTCCCAATGTCGCGAGCAACATTCCCGACATCCGTCGCAACGCCGACCACATCATAAAGATGATGGCCAAGCGCGGCCTCAAACCGCGGCTTCTCGAAGGCGACAGTGCCGCCGTGCCGCCGGCCATCTACGGCGAGTGGTTAGTACCGGGAGCGACCCGGACATTGATTCTCTATGCACATTATGACGGCCAGCCAGTGTCTCCGGAGGACTGGAAATCGACCAAGCCATTCGAGCCGCGTTTCTACTCCAATCGCCTCGATCGCGGCGGCACGCCCCTGCCAACGCCTGCCGCCGGAGCGACGATCAATCCCGAGTGGCGCATCTACGGCCGAGCGGCGTCCGACGACAAATTGGGCGTGATGGCGATCCTGTCAGCGGTCGATGCGCTCAAGGCCGAGGGGAAGAGACCGGCCTTCAACCTCAAGATCTTCCTTGAGGGCGAAGAGGAGGCCGGCTCGCCGAACCTCTCCGCCCTGCTCGAGAAGCATCGCGAAACGATCAAATCCGATGGCTGGGTGATTTTCGACGGCCCTGCCCACCCCTCCGGGCTGCCGCAGGCGGTGCTTGGGGCGCGCGGCGTTGTCGGCGTCAACATCACCATCCACGGTCCGCTGCGGCCCTTGCACAGCGGGCATTATGGCAATTGGGCGCCCAACCCGGCGATGATGCTGGCCCAATTGCTGGCCTCGATGAAGGATGCGGACGGCAAGATATTGGTCGCCGGCTGGGATGACGATGTCGTGCCGCTGACCGGCGCGGAACGGGCCGCCGTCGCAGCGGTGCCGTCACCCGACGCCGAATTGAGGCGCGATCTCGGCCTGGGCCGCAATGAGGGCGGCGCGCGGCTGCTGGCCGAAGCAATCCAGTCGCCGTCGCTCAACATCGGCGGCATCCGCTCGGCCGATGTCGGCGACAAGGCACGCAATGTCGTGCCGTCAACCGCGGCGGCCTATCTCGACCTGCGGCTGGTCAAGGGCAACGACCACAAGCGCCAGGTGGCGAAGCTGGTCCGGCATTTCGAAGGCCAAGGCTTCACGGTGCTGGATCGCGCTCCCACGGTCGAGGAACGGCAGCGCTTCCCTCGCATTGCGACGGTCGCGGCAGGTCCCGGCTATAATGCCGAGCGTACCTCGCTCGATGCGCCACTGGCGACCGCCGTGATTGCGGCGCTGAAGGCGCGCGGGGCGGCGGTGGTCCTGCCGACAATGGGCGGAAGCCTGCCGCTCTACCTGCTGCGCGAGCGGCTCGGCGTCGACAGCGTCACGCTCAGCCTGGCCAACCACGACAATAACCAACATGCCGAGGATGAGAATCTTCGGCTCGGCAATCTGTGGCAGGCGATCGAAATTGCCGCCGCCGTGATGCAGATGCGCTGAGGATCTCCATCAAAGTATTACTTTGGTGGGGCCCTAAAGCTTCTCGGTCAGTTCCGGGACGATCTTGAACAGGTCGCCGACCAGGCCGATGTCGGCGACCTGGAAGATCGGGGCGTCTTCGTCCTTGTTGATGGCGATGATCACCTTGCTGTCC
>JBKJNP010000245.1:0-3851 GCA_046593565.1 Sphingomicrobium sp.
TTGTCCGCCAACGCCCTCGACCGCCATCAGGCTGTGCCCGAAGGCGAGCAGAAGCCCGCCGAACAGCACCGCTTTGCGCTGCCCCAGGTAACGATCGGCGATGTAGCCGCCCAAAACCGGGGTGATGTACACCAGGCTGGTGTAGGCACCGTAGATAAGGTTGGCCTTGCCGTCGTCGAACAGCCAATGCTTGGTCAGGTAGAAAATCAGCAAGGCGCGCATGCCGTAGTAGGAGAATCGCTCCCACATTTCGGCGAAGAACAGCATGTACAGGCCCTTGGGATGGCCGGCGAACTCTGGTTCCTTCTGGATGACGATCTTGGCGCCGATCGCCAGGAAAATGCCCAGCAAGACAACCGCGGTTGCTGCGATCCACTCGGCTTCCTGCCACAACGCCATATCTTTCATTATCTACTCCTCACCTGGTATCGGCACGCCTCGCGCGGGGGTGCCTGATTGATCGCCGCGCACCCTAACGTGGAAATTTCGCTTGTGAAGCCGGTTGTTACCGACGGGTGCCGTGCTACTGCAAACGGATGATCCTCAACGACCGTTCCACAGCCCTTAGCCTGCTCGAAACCCGCCGCTCGGGACGCCCGCGCGAAATGGTCGCGCCGGGGCCGAATGCGGCCGAACTGACGCGCATCCTGACCATCGCCGCGCGGACGCCCGATCATGGCAAATTGGCCCCTTGGCGGTTCGTCACCGTTTCACCCGAACAGCGCGGCGCCCTGGCCGATTTGCTCGCAAAAGCATTGCCCGAATCCGATCCGCTGGCGGGCCCGGCGCATCGGCAAAAAGCGTACGACTTTGCGCACCAGGCGCCGACGTTGGTGGTGCTGATTTCCGCGCCGGTTCTCGATCACAAAATTCCGCTGTGGGAACAGCAATTGTCGTGCGGCGCGGCGGGGATGAATTTACTCAGCGCGGCCCATGCACTGGGCTATGTCGGAGGCTGGATCACCGGCTGGGCGACCTACTCGACACGCGTCCGCTCCGCCTTCTGCGAACCGGGCGAGCGGATCGCGGGGTTCCTGTTTCTGGGATCGCCCGGGGTCGAATTACAGGACCGGCCGCGACCCGCCCTGGAGTCGGTCGCACGTCCGTGGATTCCGCCGACGCCGTAACCCGGTTGTAATTTATCGCGATGCGCTGTATTGCGACAGCATGACACTGCGAACCTCCCACGAAAAGCCCGTTTACGTCCGCCTGCGCGAGGTGATCGCCGATTCGATCCTGACCGGCCGGTTCAAGGATGGCGACCCCCTTCCCTCGGTCCGCGCGCTGGCGGCGGAGGAAGGCGCCAACCCGCTGACCGTGGCCAAGGCCTATCAGGGATTCCAGGACGAGGGGCTGGTGGTGGTCAAGCGCGGGGTCGGCATGTTCGTCGCCTCGGGTGCTGCGCTCCGCCTGCGCACCAGCGAGCGCGACAGCTTCATCACCGGCGAATGGCCGCTGATCCGCGAGCGAATGAGCCGGTTGGGGATCGACCCGGCGGAATTGTTCGCGAAAGCTTAAGCTAACGCTTCTGCCGGAACTGCGTAGAGCAACGCCGCGCCGCATTCCGCCGCCGCGCCCAACCCGAGCGCTTCGGGCACCACGACACCCAGGAAAAACTCCGCCGCCGCCCGATCGCGGTCGCTGGCGTCGGGCGCAAGGGCCAGCCGCTCGACCAGCCAGCCGGCAACCATCACCGAGCACATGGTGAGGAACGGATAGCTGCCCGCCAACCGGTCGTCGGACCCGGCGCTGCGCAGGCTAGCCGCGGCGACCTCGACCATGTCGGTCAGCGCAATCAGCGTGGGGTGCTGCGCCTCGGCCTCGATGTCGGCAATCAGCCCGTCGAAGGCGAGGCCGCCGTCGAGCCCGAGCTTGCGCCCGACCAGATCGGCCGCCTGGATGCCGTTGGTGCCCTCGTAGATCGGGGCGATGCGCGCGTCGCGCAAATGCTGGGCGGCGCCGGTTTCCTCGATATAGCCCATTCCGCCGTGGACCTGGACGCCGAGGCTGGCGACTTCGCAGCCGACATCGGTGCCCCACGCCTTGGCCAGCGGGGTCAGCACATCGCCGCGATAGCCGGCCAGCGGGTCGCCGCGAGCAGCGCGGTCGATCTGGCCGAACGCATAATAGATCAACGCGCGGCTGCCCATCGTCAGGCTTCGCATCCGAAGCAGCATCCGCCGCACGTCGGGATGGTCGGCGATCGCTTTGCCATTCTGTCGCCGCTCGAGCGCGTAGGCAACCGCACGCTGGGTAGCACGCTCGGCGATCCCGACGCCCTGCAGGCCGACGTTGAGGCGCGCATTGTTCATCATCGTGAACATTGCGCGCATGCCCTGATTCTCGCCCCCGATCATCCAGCCGGTTGCACCGCCGCCGTCGCCATAGCTCATCACGCAGGTCGGCGAGGCGTGGATGCCCATCTTATGCTCGATCGACACGCAGTGGAGGTCGTTGGGGCTGCCGTCGGGGAGGATTTTCGGCACCAGGAACAGCGAAATTCCGCGCGTCCCCTCGGGCGCGCCGGGGGTGCGGGCGAGGACCAGGTGGATGATCTGGTCGGTCAAATCGTGATCGCCATAGGTGATGAAGATCTTGGTCCCCGACACGCGCCAGCTGCCGCCCGCATTCGGCTCGGCGCGGGTCTTCAATGCGCCAACGTCGCTGCCCGCCTGCGGTTCGGTCAGGTTCATCGTCGCCGGCCATTCGCCCGACACGATCTTCGCCAGATAGCGCTGCTTCAATTCGTCCGAGCCATGATGCTGCAGCGCCTCGATCGCGCCCATCGACAGCACCGGCATCATCGCGAAACCGGAGTTGGCGGCCTGCAAATCCTCCATCAGCGCCGCTGCCAGCGCCGAGGGAAGCCCCTGCCCGCCCCACGCCTCGGGCGCGGCCAGCGTCATCCACCCGCCCTCGACGAACGCCTGGTAAGCCGCCTTGAACCCGTCGGGCGTGACCACCTTGCCGTCGACCATCCGGGATCCGACCGTATCGCCGATGCGGTCGAGCGGGGCGAATTCCCCTTCGGCAAATTGCGCCGCGCCGTCGAGCACTGCACCGACCATGTCGAGGTCGTTGGAAAGCTCGGCGATGCGCACGACATGGTCGAGCACCAGGCGTTGGTCGTGGACGGGGCAACGGAAGGTCATGACGCGCTCACCTTGTAGGAAACCGGCGCATGCCATAGCGAGCGCGCCATGGGCCCGCCAGACTCCTCTCAACACGCGACGCGCGTCGTTCCGTTCGATGAAGCGGGGATATCCGAAGCCGCTCGCCAGGTGCTGGCGGGACAGCCGGTCGCGGTCCCGACCGAGACAGTCTACGGGCTCGCCGCCGATGCGAGCGACCCGCACGCGGTGGCGCGGATTTACGCCGCCAAGGGCCGCCCGAGCTTCAACCCGCTGATCGTCCACGTGCCCGATCTGGCGGCGGCGGAGCGGCTGGGCGTTTTCGACGCAGAGGCGCGCGCGCTTGCCGAAGCACATTGGCCGGGCCCGCTGACGATCGTCGTCCCGGCGCGCGCCGGCAATGGGATCGCGGCGCTGGTCACCGCCGGGCTCGGCACGATCGCGCTGCGGGTCCCTGCCCACCCGGCGATGCAGGCCTTGCTGGCAGCGACGGGTCGCCCGCTGGCCGCACCGTCGGCCAATGCCAGCGGCCGGATCAGCCCGACCCGTACCGCGCATGTGCTCGCCAGCCTCGACGGTCGGATCGCGCTGGTGATCGACGGGGGGGCGACCGCGCGGGGGATCGAATCGACCATCGTCGCCGTGACCGGGGGCGGGCTGCGATTGCTGCGGCGCGGGCCGGTCGAGGTGGATGCGCCGCTGTCATCGGGCGGGATCGAG
>JBKJNP010000120.1:0-3865 GCA_046593565.1 Sphingomicrobium sp.
CGCGAAATCGACGATCACCAGATCATATTCGCAATGCTCGATCGCGCTCAGCGCAATACGCCCGTCGCCCACCGAATCGACGACATGGCCATCATCTTCGAATAAGCGCGCAATCGCGGACCGCACTGCGGCATCGTCGTCAACCAGCAGCAACCGCAACTGTTTCAGGTCGGTGGAGCTGACATCGAACGATCGGGCCCGGGGCGGCCCTGCTTCTTCGAAACAAGCGGGAAGCCGCATTGCGACAGTCGTCCCACGCCCGACAACACTTTCGATGTCGACCGATCCGTCCGATTGCTGCATCACCGCGAACACTTGCGCCAGCCCGAGCCCACTGCCGCGCCCGTGGCTTTTGGTGGTGTAAAAGGGTTCGATCGCGCGGCGCTTGGTTTCGTCGCTCATCCCCTCGCCCTGATCGGCCACCCGCAACACCACCACCTGCTTGTCGTCGGAACCCTCGATCGCGGTTTCGATGCGGATCGGCCCGCCTCCGGGCGAAGCATCTCGGGCGTTGATCACCAGGTTGAGCAAGGCCAGTTCCAATTGATTTAGGTCGGTCCTGACACAAGTGGCCGCCGGATCGATGTTCCATTCGATTGTATGGTCCTTGCCCACCGACTGCTTGAGCATCGGCTCAATCTCGGTCAGCAGCGCGCGCACGTCGACCGGTTCAAGCTCAAGCTTCTGGCGGCGCGAAAAAGCGAGCAATTGGGCGGTCAGCTTGCCCGCCCTCTGGGCTGACGACAGCGCACCGTTGGCAATTCGCCGCGACCGCTCGTCGAGCGTGCTTCGCGTAAGCAGGAAATCGAGCGCGCCGACGATCGGAGTCAGCAGATTGTTGAAGTCATGCGCAATCCCGCCCGTCAACTGGCCGAGCGCCTCAAGCTTCTGCGCCTGCTGGCCGCGTTCGGCGATCTTTCGCCCTTCGGCGACCTGGCGCAGTGCGAACACCACCAGGATGATGGCCAGTGCGATCGACAATAGGGCGGCGGCGCCCATCGAACTTAAAAAGCGCCGCGACGGCTCATCAATATAATTGGCGCCAAGCGCGACATGCGCCGACCAGCCACTTAGCGGCGACCGATGAAAAGCCGTATAATTTTCGAACCCCTCGAACGTTTTGCCGCGATAAATGCCTAGCGACTCGCCGCTGGCCACGGCGTTTCGAACGTAGACCGAAGCCGGCTTGCCGACGCGTTCCGCGTGATGGAGCGAACGCGCGACAAATCGACCCTCACGATTGACGATCGCACTGACCTCATACTCCGAACGCGGCGGGAGCAGTCGCTCGAACGGCTTGGTTGAAATCAAGACCTGAACAATGAACCCACCGGCCTGCGGACCGGAAACCAAGCGTTCGACGATCACGCACGGGCATCCCGCACCTTCTGCGGTGATCTGGCCAGTTCCAGCTGGGCGTGGGGGTTTCGCCGCGAGCATCCCTGCGCCGAGCGGACGACGCAGATCGAACAGGATTGTGCCATCGCTCGCCTGGACAAGCAAAACCGATATCCATGAAGGATTGAGCGCCGCGATGGTTTTGGCGCGACGATAGGCCCCTGCGATATCGCCCTTGATCAGCGTGTCGCTGGTCGCAAGCGCATCAAGCGCGCCGACGGTCCGCGCCAGTTCGCCATCGGCAGCAGCGATGATCGCTTCGCTCTTGGCGAGCGACGTTGCCTCGATCGTGCGCCGTTGTTCGCGCGCGCCGAAACCACTCTGGAACATGACGAACAGCAGCAGGGGAAACAGAACTGCGGCGGCGATAAGCCAAGCCGAACGCGACAATTCCCGCATCATGATCCCCAACAAGCTGCCTTGCCATAGCTTGGCGCAATGCCCCGCGCCAGTCGTCCAGCCGACCTTTGCGTCGCTTGTCTCGCTCGGGTAGGGCAAGGGCCATGACCGCCACCATTCACCCCCTGCGCGGCGAACGCGCGCCTTCGCTAGATCCACTGCTGGCGCTGGTTGCCAGTGACATGAACGCGGTCAACTCGGTGATTCTGGACCGGATGCAGTCAAAGGTTGCGCTGATTCCGGAACTTGCCGGTCATCTCATTGCTGGCGGCGGCAAGCGCATGCGCCCGATGCTGACGCTGGCGAGTGCCGCTTTGCTCGATTATCCGGGCACCCGACACCACAAGCTCGCTGCGGCGGTCGAATTCATCCACACCGCAACATTGCTTCACGACGACGTCGTCGACCTGTCGGAAATGCGTCGCGGCAAGCGCGCCGCCAATCTCATCTGGGGCAATCCGGCAAGCGTATTGGTCGGCGATTTCCTGTTTTCGCGCGCGTTCGAATTGATGGTCGAGGACGGCAGCCTGAAGGTGCTCAAGATTTTGAGCCACGCATCGGCGGTGATCGCCGAGGGTGAAGTCGATCAGCTGACCGCACAGCGCCAGGTCGAGACCAGCGAAGAGCATTATCTCCACATCATCGGTGCCAAGACCGCCGCATTGTTCGCCGCCGCGTGCCGGATTGCCCCGGTCGTCGCCGAAGCCGGCGAGGAGGCCGAGGAAGCGCTCGAAGCCTATGGCCGCAACCTTGGCATCGCCTTCCAGCTGGTTGACGATGCGATCGACTATTCAAGCGATGCGGCAACCATGGGCAAGGGCCAAGGCGACGATTTTCGCGACGGCAAGATGACGCTGCCGGTGATCCTTGCCCACGCCCGCGGGAGAGACGAAGATCGCGCCTTCTGGCGCTCGGCGATGCAGGGGACGCGCAGCAGCGATGATGATCTGGCGCATGCCACGCGCCTGATCGAGACAACTGGCGCGCTGGCCAACACGATGGAGCGCGCGCGACACTATGGCCGCCGTGCAATCGATGCGCTCGCCCCCTTCCCCGCCGGACGCGCCCGCGCGGCAATGACCCAGGCGGTCGAGTTTGCGGTCGCCCGCGCTTATTGAAGGAGCCAAGCATGCGCATCGGACTGGTCGGCCTCGGCCGAATGGGCGGAAACATGGCGCGGCGGCTGATCCGCGCCGGGCATCAGGTGGTCGCCTATGACCATGATCCAAAGGTGGTTGCCGAGATCGTCGCCGACGGAGCGATCGGCGCGGCTTCGCTCGAGGAAATGGACGCCCAGCTCGAATCCCCCGCGATCAGCTGGATCATGCTTCCTGCAGGTCCGATTACCGATGGCGTAATTGACCAGCTGGCGGGGCTGGCCAAGCCCGGTGACATCATCATCGATGGCGGCAACAGCTTCTGGAAGGACGACATTCGCCGCTCGAAGATGCTCGCCGAAAAAGGCATCATCTATCTTGATGTCGGGGTATCGGGTGGGGTGTGGGGGCTTGAGCGCGGCTATTGCATGATGATCGGCGGACCGGCCGAGACGGTCGCATTCCTCGACCCGATCTTCGTCAGCCTGGCGCCCGGCGTCGGCACCATCCCACGGACCCCGAACGTCACCGACAAGGACCATGAGTGGAAGGCCGAGCATGGCTATGTTCACGCCGGAAGCGCGGGCGCGGGACATTTCACCAAGATGGTCCACAACGGCATCGAATATGGCCTGATGCAAAGCTATGCCGAGGGGTTCGACATCCTCAAGGGACGCAAGAGCGACAAATTGCCCGAGGATGAAAGATTCGATCTCAACCTCAGCGACATTGCCGAAGTGTGGCGGCGCGGCAGCGTGATCTCGTCGTGGTTGCTTGACCTGATCGCGATGGCGCTGGCCAATGACCAGAGCCTAAAGCAATTTTCGGGCAAGGTCGCGGATTCGGGCGAGGGTCGCTGGACGATCGATGCGGCGATGGAGGAAGCGGTCCCGGTCGACGTGCTCGCGGCGTCGCTGTTCGCCCGCTACCGCAGCCGGGTCGAGTTCAGCTATGCCGACCAATTGCTGTCG
>JBKJNP010000169.1:0-3055 GCA_046593565.1 Sphingomicrobium sp.
TTCACCCAGAATTACCAGCTGAGCTGGGGCAATGGCGGAGACGGTCCGACCCAAATCGTGATCGGCGGCAATTTCGTGAAGCAGGACCCGATCAGCTCGGGCGACCGCGATATTTCGCTGTTCCCGGCGCCTTATTCCAACACCTGCCTCGACGGCGGTTGCAGCTCGGGCACTCCGCTCGGCCGGTTCATCGTGCTCGGCAATAATCTGACGCTGCGCGGACCGGTCATTGGGCGACCGGTGATTTACAACCCGATCAACCCGACCGACCCGGCGAGCGATTTCAAGCAATTCACCACCGCCGACCGGTTCAACTTCGCACCGTACAATTTCATCCTCACCCCGCTCGAGCGGTATGGCGTGTTCCTGACCGCCAAGCAGGAACTGGGCGAGAATGTGAACCTGTCCGGCAAAGTGGTGTGGAACCGCCGCAACTCGAAGAACCAGGCGGCGCCGCTGCCGTTGTTCGTCGGTCCCGACGCGGGCAACGGCAATCTGCTCGACACGATCGTGATCGACGCGACCAACCCTTTCAACCCGTTCGGCCAGACGCTCGGGCCCGGCACGTACAACTTCATCGGTCGCCGCATGATCGAAGGCGGGCCGCGGCGCTACAACCAGAAGGTCGAAACGACCTATGGCACGGTGACTCTCGACGGCAAGTTCAAGGTCGCCGACCGCGACTGGTACTGGGACATCAACGGCATCGCCGGCCGCAACAAGGCCAAGCAGACGATGTTCGGCAACATCAACGCCGCAAATCTGCAGACCGCATTGGGGCCGCTCGCCGGCTGCACTGGCTCGTGCGTCCCGTTCAACATTTTCGGCGGCGTCGGGTCGATCACGCAAGGCATGCTCGACTATGTCAGCTTCGTCCAGGACGACAGCAGCGAGCAGAAATTGTGGGGCGTCAGCGCCAATCTGACCGGCAGCCTGTTCGAGCTGCCCGGTGGGCCATTTGCCTTCGCCCTGGGGCTTGAGCATCGCGACCAGAAGGGGCGGTTCGACCCCGACCCGGTGGTTGCGGCGGGCCTGGGTTCCGACATTCCAGCGCTCCCGACCAAGGGCGGCTACAATGTCGACGAAGCCTATCTGGAGTTGGTCGCGCCATTGTTCTCCGACCGGCCGTTCCTCCAGTTGCTGGAGTTCAACGCCGCGGCGCGATTCTCCGACTACTCTGCCTCAGGGTCGACGACGACGTTCAAGGCCGGGGTCAACTGGAAGCCGATCAAGGATTTGCGCCTGCGCGGATCCTGGTCGGAAGGGTTCCGCGCGCCGACCATCGGCGAGTTGTTCGGTACGCCCTCGCGTTTCGACCAGGAAATTGTCGATCCCTGCTCGGGAACGCCCACCGGCCAGATCGCGACCAATTGCGCCGCGCAGGGTGTTCCAGTCGGCTACACCCAGAACAACCCGCAGATCTCGGTGATCACCGGCGGCAACGACAGCCTGAAGCCCGAAACGTCGAAGGGGTGGAATTTGGGCGCGGTCTACAGTCCCGCCTTCATCCCGCGCTTTTCGGTCGAGGCCAATTATTACAACATCAAGGTCAAGGGTGCGATCCAGGCGATCAATGCCAACACCACGTTGCAGCAATGCGTCGTCATCAACGATCCGACCGCCTGCGCGCTGGTTACCCGCACTGCCTCCGGCCAGATCGCCAACATCCAGGGCCTGCTTAACAATATCGCCGCGATCGAGACCGAAGGGCTCGACCTCAACCTGACCTATCGCTCGCCGAAAATGTCGTGGGGGACAATCGGGCTGACCTTCAACAACACCTTCCTGTTCAATTACGACGTCTTCGTCCCGACCGCGACCGGAGTGCAGCGGATCGGCCGGGAAGGCACCGAGCAGGGGAGTCCTGACCAGGCCTTCCCCAAGCACAAAGCGATCGCCATCCTCGATTGGGACTGGACCCATTTCGGGGCGTCGATCACCGGCCGTTACATCAAGAGCGTCCGCGAAGCCGAAGCCGACAACAAGCTCAACAGCCGGTTCTACACCGACCTCCAGCTACGCTGGAATTCTCCAGACTTCGCCGACAAGTTCGGTTTTGCGCTGGGCGTCAATAACCTGTTCGACAAGGATCCTCCGGGTTGCATCAGCTGCGGCCTCAACAATTTCGATCCAGGCACCTATGACGTTCCGGGCCGCTATCTCTATGCCCGGGCGACCGTGAAAATGTAGGCGGCGTTTCCCGAGCGCTGCTCAAACGGGGAAGGGCGGTTGGCAATGGTCGCCCATCAAAGTGATACTTTGATGGGAGCCCTTCGCCGGCCGCCCTTTTTCATGGCCGTCGACGCAATGGCTTGAACATGGGCGCCTGTCCGCCGATGTAGGCAGTCACGCATTTTCACCCGCAAGGACCAGCAGACCCCATGGATCATCAGGATATCGCCGCCCAGCTCGTGCCGATCGTCATCGAGCAGTCCAACCGGGGCGAACGCAGTTTCGACATCTATTCGCGGCTGCTGCGCGACCGGATCATTTTCGTTACCGGCGCGATCGAAGATCATATGGCGGCGATCATCACCGCCCAATTGCTGTTTCTTGAATCGGAGAATCCGAAAAAGGACATCTTCATGTACATCAACTCGCCGGGCGGGGTGGTGACCAGCGGGCTCGCGATCCACGACACCATGCAATATATTCGCCCCAAGGTCGGCACAGTGTGCATCGGCCAGGCCGCGTCGATGGGCAGTTTCTTGCTCGCCGCGGGGGAGCCGGGGATGCGCGTCGCGCTGACCAACAGCCGAATCATGGTCCACCAGCCGTCGGGCGGAGCGCAGGGCATGGCGTCCGATATCGAGATTCAGGCGCGCGAAATCTTGCGGATGCGCAGCCGACTGAACGCGCTCTATGCAAAATATACCGGTCAGCCAATCGAGGCGATCGAGAAGGCGATGGACCGTGACAGCTTCCTCGAGGCGGACGAAGCCAAGACGTTCGGGCTAATCGACGAAGTGTTCGGCACGCGCCCGGCCGATGTCGACGATCCCACTGGTGCCGGCGACATCACTCCGACGTGAGTTCGGCCAAGAGCGAGCCAGTG
>JBKJNP010000177.1:0-13851 GCA_046593565.1 Sphingomicrobium sp.
ATGCTCGACCCCACCACCCTTGGGGTCGGTGGCGGCGAAATTGAGGCCCGCCAGCCGCGCCAGCCCGATCGCCGCGGCGCACATCGCGCATGGCTCCAGCGTCACCCACAGGATGCAGCCGTCGAGCCGCGGCTTGCCAATCGCGATCGCTGCCGCGCGAATCGCCACCATTTCGGCATGGGCGGTCGGGTCATTCGAGCCGCGCATCGCGTTGCGCGCCTCGGCGATGATCGCGCCGTCCCTGGTGATTACCGCGCCGACTGGCACCTCGCCCGCCTCGGCTGCCTCGGCGCCAAGGTCGAGCGCGCGACGCATCGGGGCGGGCAAAGGGAAACCGCTCAGCGTTGCGCCGGAGCGGGAGCCGGGGCCGGGGCCGCCCGATTATCGTTCGGGTTACGGACCTCGATCGTCGGCACCGGCACCGCTACCGTTGCGCTGCGCGTGCCAACCGCGAAAGTGCCGGTCTCGACCTCGAACGACGGCGTCTGGCCGCCGGTGGCGGTGATTCCGTTGCTGGTGACTTCAACCCCCGGCACCTGGGCCGGACGGTCCTGCTTGAAACTCAGCAGCCCGAGTTGGATGGCGCCGATCAGCGCGACGATGGCGACAATCAGGACCAGAATGATTCGACGCATATATTGCCCTCCACGGCTTCGACCTTGTCGCGGGGTTCCAACGCGGCCCCGGGCAATCCGTTGCCTCTCGATACAGGCCTAGCGGTTGACGAGTGCCCAGTGCAAGGCTATCGGGCGGCGCTTTCCGGAAGCACAGCTTTCGTCCAAATCAGGATTTACGATTATGTCGCGCGTTTGCGAGCTGACCGGCAAGACCCGGCTGGTGGGGAACAATGTTTCCCACGCCAATAACAAGACCAAGAAGACGTTCCTGCCCAACCTGCAGAACGTGACCTTGCTGTCGGATTCGCTCGAGCGCAGCGTCAAGCTCAAGGTTTCGACTCACGGTCTGCGTTCGGTCGAGCATGTCGGCGGCCTCGATAATTGGCTCGCCAAGACCAGTGACGAGAAATTGAGCCTGCGCGTCCGCCGGCTCAAGCGCGAGATCGCCAAGAAGGCCACTGCCGCAGCCTAACCGGCCGATCGGGCGCGATCAGCCCAATCTAATGCTATCAAAAGCGTCGGCACGCGCCGGCGAAAGTCATTGTCGGTAATTACCCACAAGCGCGTGATCCCGCCGGGGAGCGTTTCCGCGGCAATCGCCTCGACATTGTCGAGCCGCCCGAGCTGCAACGTCGCCAGCGGCTCCAGCCGGTTTCCCTTGAGCAATAACAAACGGGCGGAAAACCCTGCCGGGCCGAAGCTGCGCGCCAGCACCATGATCCGCCCGTCGGGCAGCGCCGCGACATCGGCCAGCCTCCCATAAGCATTGGCCAGCGCGATCCGCTCGATCCCGCGTTTTCCGACTCGCACCATTTCGTCGCCGCCCTCGGGGAATAAGGTCAGCCCGTCGGCAGTCGACAAAACGCCTTCGGCTCCCTTGTTGGCTCGCCAGCCAAGCGCCCCAAGCCCGACTCGCTGCTCAACCCGTGTGAAGTCGCCATCGAACCGCCAGGCCGCGTGACGATTTTCGAACGCAACCCACCAGCCGCGCCCGTTCGCGTCCTTCGCCAGCGCCTCGCTGTCGCGTCCGGCCTTGAAGCGCGCCGGCCCCGGACCGCCGGGCAAATCGCGAAAATGTGCCATCGCCCGCCCCGTCCCGGGCCTGGGCAAGCGAATCACCACCCCCGAATCGGTCAGCGCTACAAACCCGCCGCGATCGATCGCCAGCCCCGACACCCCGCCCAGCCGCGGCTCGCTCGACGTCAGCCGCCATGCTCCGGCGATTCGCAGCGGCGCGGCGCCGTGCGGGTCGAGCCTGACCGGCGTGAACCTCACCTCGGCAAGCGCGTCGGCCCGCGCCGCCCGGTCGGGAAGGCGGATCAATTGCCGATGCGCGCCGACCACCAGCCCGGCGATCAGCAAGCCACTGAAAAGGCTCGATTTGCTGAATGAAAGCTGCAAGCGCCGTTCAGCCTGCGGTCGTCGCTGGTCGGGCATAAGTCATTGCATCGACGGGGTTTATCCCCCTTTTCCCCGTCAACAGTTCGGTTTCGGCCGAAGCGTAACCCTCGCGTCGCGTAACGAGGGGGGCCCGGAGCGAGTAATTGCTCCGGGCCCATTTTTTTGCCCGCGGCCTCGTCATCGCCGTTCAAACAAGGTGGCGAGCTGCTCGATCAGCGCGCCGCCCAGGGCTTCGGCATCCATGATCGTCACTGCTCGCGAGTAATAGCGGGTCACATCGTGGCCGATACCGATCGCCGATAATTCGACGTTGGACCTGGTTTCGATCCACCCGATCACCTGCCGCAGATGCCGCTCGAGATAGGTGCCGCCATTGGCCGAGGCGGTCGAATCGTCGACCGGCGCACCGTCGCTGATGACCATCAGGATGCGCCGTTCCTCGGGCCGCGCCAGCAGCCGCCGATGCGCCCACAGCAATGCCTCGCCGTCGATATTCTCCTTGAGCAATCCCTCGCGCATCATCAGGCCAAGATTCTTGCGCGCATGGCGATACGGTTCGTCGGCGCGCTTGTAGACGATGTGGCGAAGGTCGTTGAGCCGACCCGGGCTCGACGGGCGCCCTTCGGCCAGCCATGCCTCGCGGCTCTGCCCGCCCTTCCACGCGCGGGTCGTGAAGCCCAATATCTCGCTCGTCACCCCGCACCGCTCGAGCGTCCGTGCGAGGATGTCCGCGCACATCGCCGCGATCGAGATCGGTCGTCCGCGCATCGAGCCTGAATTGTCGATCAGCAGCGACACCACCGTATCCTTGAACTCGGTCTCGCGCTCGATCTTGTACGACAGGCTGTGGCTGGGCGAGACCACCACCCGCGCCAGCCGCGCCGCATCGAGCAACCCTTCTTCCTGGTCGAAATCCCAGCTCCGCGCCTGCTGCGCCATCAACCGCCGCTGGAGCCGGTTGGCGAGCCGCGTCACCACCCCCGACAAGCTCGCCATCTGCTGGTCGAGATAGGCCCGGAGCCGCGCCAGCTCCTCTTCGTCGCACAGGTCCGCCGCGGCGATAATCTCGTCGTACCGCGTCGTGTAGGGCGCATAGTCCCCGACCGGCTCGTCGAGCCAGTTGCGACGCGCGGCATTGCCCCGCGCTTGCTCGCCATCGTCGCCGCTCTGCGCATCGCCATCGTCGAGTTCGCCATCGCGCTCCGCCTGGTCCTCGCCGCCCTCATCCTGTTCGGAAGCATCGCTGCGCATTTCCAGCTCGCCGCCCTCGGCACCGCCATCCTTGTCCTGGTCGTCGCTGTCGTCGGGGCCGTCGTCTTCGCCCGCTTCATCCTCGCCGGCATCCTCCGGCTCCTGTTCGGATGGGTCGGCGGCGGCTTCCAGGTCGAGATCCTCGAGCAGCCGCCGCGCCATTTCGCCGAAAGCGCGTTGGTCGTCGATCGTAAGCGCCAGCGCGTCGAGCTCGGCCCCGGCTTTTTCCTCGATCCACGGTCGCACCAGCGCCAGCCCGGCCGCCGCCGCGGCCGGCGGCTCGGCCCCGGTCAGCCGCTGCCGCGCGATCAGCCCGACCGCGGTCGCCAGCGGCACCTCCTCCGCACTCCGCGCCCGACCGATCGCATCGCCCCGCACCCGCGCTTCTACATGGCGATCGAGGTTGGCCCGGACCCCGTCCATCGTCCGCGATCCGAGCGCCTCGACCCGTGCCGTTTCCAATGCGTCGAACACCGCGCGCGCCTCGGCGTCGGCGGGGCTCATCGCACCATGCACCGCCCCGTCATGATGGCGCAGGCGCAAAGCCGCCGAATCCGCCGCCCCCCGCGCCTCTGCGACCAGTCGCGGCTCCAGGCCGGCCCCTGGCGACACCACCCGCGCAATCTTGCCCGTCGTCCCGCTTGTTTCGGCGGCATAGACCACATCGGCATCGGCATCGCGGGCAATGGCGCGCGTTGCGCTCGCCAAAGCGGTGCGGAAGCGGTCGAGGTTGGTGGCGGCCATGCTGTCCGACCGATGCCGCCGCGACCGCCCAAGGTCAACGCCGGGGAGGCAGAAAGCATTTGGTAACCATCGCCATTTTACGATGGCGCGGGCAGGACCGGGGATAGGCTCATGGGCGACAATACAATGCTGGTGGTGATCGGGGTGATCCTGGTCTTCCCCTTCATCTTCTATTTTCTAAAGGTGTGGCTGTTCGCCACCGGCACGCCGGGCAGCACCTTCCACCGAGTCCGGCGGATCGCCGAGATGGACGGCCATCTGTCGTTCGACGAGCGACTGGCCGAGAAATTGCGCGAGCTGGAAAAGGAAAAGGAAGCTATGGCCGACACGCCATCCCCGCCGCCTGCCGGACCCGCTCCGCTATTCGGGCAACCACCCGCGCCGAAAGGCTTCGGCCGCCGCGGGCCCTAGCCCCCGGCTGCTAGCTCCGACCGATCAGGCTTTCGGGCAGGTCGATTCCGAACACGCGCTGGTAATATTCGGCGATCACCGGCCTTTCGCTCTCATCGCATTTGTTGAGGAACGACACGCGGAAGGCGTAGCCGACGTCGCCGAAAATCAGGGCATTCTGGGCCCAGCTGATCACCGTGCGCGGGCTCATCACGGTCGAAATATCGCCGTTGATGAACCCCTGGCGGGACAGGTCCGCGACCTTGACCATCTGATCGACCTGCGCCTTGCCACCCTCGTGATCATATTCGCCGGACTTGGCGAGCACGATCTGCGCCTCGGTCGCGGCGGGGAGGTAATTCAGCGTCGCGACGATGTTCCAGCGGTCCATCTGCCCCTGGTTGATGGCCTGCGTGCCATGATACAGCCCGGTGGTATCGCCCAGGCCGACGGTGTTGGTGGTGGCGAACAGCCGGAACCACGGATTGGGCCGGATCACGCGATTCTGGTCGAGCAGGGTCAATTTTCCCTCGGTCTCCAGTACCCGCTGGATAACGAACATCACGTCGGGCCGCCCAGCGTCATATTCGTCGAACACCAACGCCACCGGATGCTGCAGCGCCCACGGCAGCAAGCCTTCGCGGAATTCGGTCACCTGCTGGCCGTCCTTCAAGACGATCGCGTCGCGCCCGACCAGGTCGATGCGGCTGATATGCGCATCCAGGTTGATCCGCACGGTCGGCCAGTTGAGGCGCGCCGCGACCTGCTCGATATGGGTAGATTTGCCGGTGCCGTGATAGCCCTGGATCATTACCCGCCGGTTGCGCGCGAAGCCGGCGCAGATCGCCAGCGTCGTATCGGGGTCAAACACATAGGCCGGGTCGAGATCGGGGACGCGCTCGTCTGCCTCGCTGAACGCCGGGATCTCCATGTCGCTGTCTATCCCGAACGCGTCGCGCGCTTTCACCATCTTGTCGGGGACGGCGAGGATGGTGTCCTCGCGGCTGTCGAGCGTCACATTGGGAATATTGGTCATGCCGCCGCCTTAAGCTAGTGACGGCCAGGCCTCAAGAACCCGTGATCGCGGCCTTTGGCGGCATTGGAAACAGACTTGGCAGGCGCGCCGCGAGCTTAACATCGCCCTCAATCTCGATCGAGGAGATTGGCGCGCCGGCATAAACAAAGCCGGCGATATCGGATGGCGAGCCGCGGATGATGAGGTCGGGCCGATCGATCGCGCCACGGCCGATGCGGATGTCGCCCTTCTTCTTGCGGATCCAGAAGAATTGTTCGCCCGCCATATCCAGCTGGATTCGCGCAGCAAGGTTGCCCGCCGCTTCAGGGTTCATCATCGTACGCAGCGACAACATCAGCGAGACCGGGCTGAACGGCCGCATCGGATCATGTTTCGGCGAGCGAACCGCCCAGCGCCCAAGCGCCTGGAAGATCGGTGCAGCCTCATAGCCCCACGGCGTCAGCTCATAGACCTGGACCGAGGCCGGCGGCGGCAACTTGCGACGGATCAGCACGCCCGCTTCCTCGAGGCCCTCGAGCCGCTGGGTAAGGACATTGGCGCTAATCCCGGTCAGGGTCGTCTTAAGGTCGCCGAAGCGGCGCGGCCCGAGCAGCAGTTCACGGATCAATGGCATCGACCAGCGCTCGCCGATCAGGTCCATGCCATGCGCCGCGGCGCAGGCATCGTCATACCGCCTTTTGTCGTCGCTTCGTCCCAATCTAGTTACTTTATCTAACTGCATGGTTGTGAAATATGACTTAGCGCCCTAAAAAGCAAGCCGAATCGAGTCGCGACGGAGAGAGAAAGCGCCATGTCCCAGACAATCTTCCTGAACTTGCCGGTGAGCAATCTCGCCGCGTCGAAGCGCTTCCTCGAGTCGCTCGGGGCGACCAACGAGCCAAAATTCAGCGACGACACCGGCGCCTGCATGGTTTTTTCGGACAGCATCTTCTTCATGCTGCTGACCCATGACAAATATCGCCAGTTCACGCCGCTCCCGATCGGGGACGCCAAAGCCTCCAGCACCGCGTTGATTGCTTTGTCACGGTCCGACCGCGACCATGTCGATCGCAGCGTCGATGCCGCGGTCGCCGCCGGCGGCACCGCCGACCCCGCCCCCAAGCAGGATTATAGCTTCATGTTCGGCCGCAGCGTCGCCGACCCCGACGGTCATCATTACGAACTGTTCTGGATGGATCCGGCGGCGGGCGAGACCGATGCGGCTGCGATCGAAGTCGCAGGCGCCTGAATTCGGAAAAGCATGGAGCGAGCATTATGACCAATCCGACCATCACCGCCTATGACTGGGTGCCCGACTTTGCCAAGGGCCAGGTCCGCGATCTGCGAGTCCGCTGGGCGCTGGAGGAGGTCGGCCGGCCCTATGAAGTGCGCTATCTCAAGCAAGGTAGCCAAAAGGCCCCGCCGCACCGCGCTATCCAGCCGTTCGGCCAGGTCCCGACCTATCAGGATGGCGACCTCACTTTGTTCGAATCCGGCGCCATCGTTCTTCACATTGCCGGCCAGCATCCGGGCCTGATGCCCGCCGGCCCGGCCGGCCGGGCACGAGCTGTGGAATGGGCCTTTGCAGCGCTCAACACGGTGGAGCCGCCAATCACCGATTACGCCATCGCAACTTTGTTTGAGGCCGACAAGCCGTGGTCGAGGGCTCGCTTGCCGTCGGTCAAGGCGCGGATCGACGAGCGGCTCGGCGAATTGTCCGACCGGCTCGGCGACAAGGACTGGCTCGACGGCGACTTTACCGCAGGCGACCTGTTGATGGTTGCGGTGCTTCGTATCCTGGGCGGCACCGACATGCTCGACAGCTATTCCAACCTCGCCGCTTATGTCGCGCGCGGTGAGGCGCGGCCCGCGTTCAAAAAGGCGCTGGCCGACCAGATGGCGGGCTTCACCGGCTCGCCCTCGCCGCAAATCGCGGCGTGGCTCGAACAAATGGAAGCGGCACAAGCCGAACTGGAAGGAGAGAAGCAATGACCTATTTCGAAGGATTCGTGGTTCCCGTGCCCGAGGGCAATAAGGAAGCCTATCGCGAGCAGGCAAGCGACGCTGCGCCGATCTTCCAGGAGTTCGGGGTCAAGCGCCATGTCGAAGCGTGGGACAGTGACGTCCATGAGGGCAAGGTCACCGATTTCCGCATGGCGGTGAATGCCAAGCCGGACGAGAAGGTCGTCTTCTCCTGGTTCGAATATCCCGACAAGGCGGCGCGAGATGCCGCCAACGCGAAATTCCGCACCGATCCGCGGATGAAGGCAATGGGCGAAAACATGCCGTTCGACGGCAAGCGCATGATCGTCGGCGGCTTCGATGCGATCGTCGAGGAAGGCAGCGAGCACGGCGCTTATACCGACGGCTTCGTCGTGCCGGTTCCGCAGGGCAAGCGGGAAGCTTATCGCGAGCTCGCCGCGAAAATGGCGAAGGTCTTCCGTGGGCATGGGGCTACCCGTGTCGTCGAGGCGTTGTCCGACGATGTCCCCAAGGGCGAAGTCACCGATTTCTACCGCGCGGTGAAGGCCGAAGACGGCGAGAAGATCGTCTTCTCGTTCATCGAATGGCCCGACAAGGCAACCCGCGACACCGCTTGGGAAAAGATCATGTCGGACGAGACCATGAAGCCCGAGGGCGACATGCCGTTCGATGGAAAGCGCATGTTCTGGGGCGGCTTCGAGCCGATCTTCGACACCGCCAAAGTCAAGGAACCGGCGGATGCCTAACTCGACTGGTGCCTTCATCTGGTACGAATTGATGTCGCCCGACCCGGCGGCGGCGAAGCACTTCTACAACGCCGTCGTCGGGTGGGACATTGACGCGAATTCGGTCGCGCCCGGCATCGACTATCGAATGATCACGCGCGGTGACGGCGGCAATGCCGGCGGCGTCCTCACCCTGACCGATGAGATGAAGGCAGGCGGAGCGCGGCCGGCATGGCTCGGCTATCTTCATGTCGCCGATGTCGATGCCACCGTTGCCGCAATCCTCGCCGATGGCGGCACAGTGATCATGCCGCCGCATGACCAGCCGGGCGTTGGCCGGCTGGCGATGATCGCCGGACCGGAAGGGGCGCCAATCTATCTGATGGCCCCGCTCCCGCCCGAAGGTCAGCCCGATGCGGTCAGCGACGTCTTCTCGGTCGACCGACCGCAGCACATTCGCTGGAACGAGTTATCGAGCAGCGACCCGGCGCGCTCGATCGATTTCTACAAGCGTCACTTCGGCTGGGCGCAGGGCGGTGCGATGGATATGGGCGAACTCGGCCAATATCGGTTCATCCAGGCGGCGGGTGTCGGCATCGGCGCGGTCATGCCCGTGATGCCCGGCGCCCCCGGGTCGATGTGGACCTACTACATCGGGGTCGACGACATCGATCGCGCCGCCGCTGCGGTGACCGCCAATGGCGGCCGCATCGTCAATGGTCCGCACGAAATCCCCGGTGGCGAATTTTCGATCGTCGCCATCGACCCCCAGGACGCCGCGGTCGGCCTCGTCGGCCCGCGCCAGAAATAAGGAGAGAACACATGTCCTCGCACAAACTCACCAATTGCCTGTGGTTCGACCGCGGCCAGGCCCGCCAGGCTGCCGAATTCTATGCCGCGACCTTCCCCAACAGCAAAGTCGGATCGGCGATGACCGCGCCGGGGGATTATCCCTCGGGCCAGAAGGGCGACGAACTCACCGTCGACTTCACCGTTCTTGGCCGCGCCTTTGTCGGCCTCAACGGCGGCCCGATGGTCACACCCAATATGGGGGTCAGCTTCATGGTCGTGACCGAGGACCAAGCCGAAACCGACAAATACTGGAACGCGATCACCGGCAACGGCGGCGAAGCGAGCGATTGCGGCTGGTGCAAGGATCGCTGGGGCTTTTCGTGGCAGATCACCCCGCGCGTCTTGCTCGAAGGCAACGCCAACCCCGACCCGGCGGTGGCCAAGCGGGTGTTTGCCGCAATGATGACCATGCAGAAGATCGACGTCGCCGCGATCGAAGCCGCCGCGGCGGGAGAGAGCGTCGATGCGTAAGATCGTCGGTGCAACCTTCGTCTCGCTCGACGGCGTGATGCAAGGGCCCGGCGGCCCGACCGAAGACCCAACCGGTGGCTTTGCCTTCAGCGGCTGGCTTCCGCCGGTCGGCGACGACGCCATCAATGACAAGATCGGCGAACTGTTCGGGCGCCCTTTCGACCTGCTGCTCGGCCGCCGCACCTACGATATTTTCGCCGCTTATTGGCCCTACGCCAGCGACGAAATGGCGGAGATTCGCGACCCATTCGACAGCTGCACCAAATATGTCTTGACCCATGGCGACCAGTCGCTGCCATGGGCGAATAGCGAGCGTGTCGGCACCATCGAGGCACTGCGCCAGATCAGGCAAAGCGACGGCCCCGATCTCATTATCCAGGGAAGCGGCACGCTCTATCCGCAATTGCTCGATGCCGGATTGCTCGATGAGCTGACCTTGATGATTTCGCCAATCGTCCTCGGGCAGGGCAAAAGACTGTTCGGTGACGGCACCCCGCCGCGCACGCTCATGCTCACCGGCCATCGGGTCGGGGATGGCGGAAGCATCATCGCTACCTATCAGCCGGTCGGCCCGGTCGAGACCGGCTCCTACATCGACGGGCCGCCGAGCGAGCGGGAACAGACTCGCCAGGCCGTGATGGCGGACGGCAATTGGTGATGGTTGAGCAGACCGACCGCCCGACCATCACTGCCTTCGAAAAATCACCCGATCGCGGTCGGGGCCTTGCCCGCGACATGCCGGTTCGCTGGGCATTTGAGGAAGTCGGCCAGCCCTATGACGTTCGGTTGGTATCGTTCGAAGCAATCAAGAGCCCGACGCATCGCGCGCTTCAGCCGTTCGGTCAGATCCCGACGCATGAGGCGGGCAATCTCACCTTGTTCGAATCGGGCGCGATCGTATTGCGCATTGCGGAACGGATTGGCGGCTTGCTGCCCGACGATTCCGAAGCGCGGTCGCGGGCGATTGGCTTGAGGGCGATTTCAGCGCGGGCGACTTGCTGATGGTCAGCGTGCTGCGCCGCCCGGCAGCATCGGACCTGCTCGACCAGCTGCTGCGGGCCTATGTCTCCGCCGGTGAAGCAAGACCTGCGTTCCAACGGGCATTCGCGGCGCAACACGCCGTCTTCGAAAGCGCACGATCATGACTCTGCAACTCTTCGCCCACCCGTTCAGCAGTTACTGTATGAAGGTCCTGATCCCGCTGTGGGCCGATGGCACCGCTTTCACCTATCGGCTACTCGATGACCAGCAGCCGGAGAACATGGCCGAGCTCAAGGCTATCTGGCCATTCGCGCAGTTCCCGCTGCTGCTCGACGACGGCGAGCCGATTGTCGAATCGACCGTCATCATCGAGCATCTTGCAGCCCATCATCCCGGACCCAACCACTGGATTCCCGACGGCGAGGATGGCCGCCGGGTCCGCTTCCTCGATCGCTTCTTCGATCAATATGTCATGAATCAGATGACGGTGCCGGTGTTCAACGCGATCCGTCCCGAAGAATCACGCGATCCGTATGGCGAGGCCCAAGCCCGCGCCCGGCTCACCACCGCCTACGATTGGCTCGAGGCCAATCTCGGCGATGGGCCGTGGGCGGCGGGCGACGCCTTCACCCTTGCCGATTGCGCCGCCGCGCCGTCTTTGTTCTACGCCGACTGGGTCGAACAGATCGGCCCTGAGCGCCCCCGCCTCAGCGCCTATCGCGCCCGCCTGCTGGCCCATCCCCAAGTCGCCCGCGCGGTCGACGGTGGCCGCCCCTACCGCCACTTTTTTCCCCTCGGAGCGCCCGACCGCGACTGATTGACTCGAGCATGTTATATTGTATCATTCACCCCCCAATCGGAGGTTGTTCGATGCGCATCGCTTTTCTCCTTCCCCTCGCTGTTCTGACCGCCTGCCAGCCCGCCGCATCCGATCCGCGCGGGGTCGATCGCGACGAGACCTTGCTCACCGTCAGCGCCACCGGACGCGCCGAGACCCGCCCCGATGAAGCGCGCTTCTCCTCGGGGTGAACACCATCGCCGCCACGGCCGCCGAAGCCAGCCGGCTCAACAATGAGAAGATGGCCAAGGTGACCAATTCGCTGACCGGCTTCGGGATAAAACCCGAAGACCTCCAGACCAGCAGCCTGACCTTGAACCGCATCGACTATGGCAAGGATCGCGGTCGCTACCAAGCCAACAATACGGTCGTCGTGCGCCTGAAGAACCTCGCCAAGGCGAGCGAGGCAATTGTCGCCACCACCACCGCCGGCGCCAATTTGCTATCCGGCCCGTCCTTGCGCGTGTCTGACACCGAGAAAGCCAACCTCACCGCCTACGCCGCGGCCTATAAAGCCGCCCGCGCCCGCGCCGATGCCTATGCCGCAGCGGCGGGGCTCAAGGTCGACCGGATCCTCGCCATCCGCGACGGCGGCGAGTCGGGCAGCGAACTTGTGACGATGGACGCGATGGAAAGCGTGGCGGCGCAGATGTCGGCCCCGTCACCGGTCGCCCCGCCCCCGCCGCCATTCAACCCCGGCGTCAATTCGAGCACGGTCAGCGTCCGGGTCGATTTCGCTTTGTCGAGCTAGGCGAATGCCCGCGCCGCCTTGAGCAACTGATACGCCTTGATCACCGCGCCCAACTTCCCCTCGAACCCCCGATCCCCGCCATTGCGATCCGGGTGATACTTGCGCACCAACTCCGAATAGCGCCGCCGAAGCGCCATCCGGTCGGCATCGTCGTTGAGCCCCATCACCCCCAGCGCATTGCGCTCGGTGGCCGTAAAGCGGTCGGTCCGTTCGCGCGCCATCCCCGGCCGGAACCGCGCCGAAATTGCATCGAGCGGATCGATGAACTCACTCCACGCCGGACCCGGTCCCGCCCCCGCGTTGGCGAAGGCGCGCGTCTGCCGCTCCCACCCCGCGATCGGCGATTGCGCTGCCTCGATCTGGTCGGGGGTCATCCCGGCGAAATAATTGTAGCGCGCATTGTGGGCGCGGACATGGTCGAGGCACAAATAGAGATATTCGCCCGGTCCGTCGAAGTCGCCGGCCGAAAGCGGTGCGCGAAACTCGCCAGCCGTGCGGCAACCCGGCACGGCGCAATGTGCCGCCGCACCCTCGATCCGTCCGTGAAACTTGCTCGCCTTCGTGCTCATCACCGCTCTATATAGAAAAGATGGACCCTACCGCCACTGCTGCCGGCCCGGTCGCCACCGAGATCAGGCATCGCCTCGTCGCAGCCTTAGCCCCGACCCGGCTCGAAATCGACGACCAGAGCGACCGCCACTTCGGTCACGCTGGCCACGACGGCCGCGGCGAAAGCCATTTCGCGTTGGTGATCGAAAGCGCTGCCTTCACCGGCCTGAGCCGCGTCGCACGCCAGCGCGCCGTCTATGCCGCGCTCGGCGACCTGATGCAGGAACGCGTCCACGCGCTCACCATCAAGGCGCTCGCGCCGGGCGAATGAAGTGCGCGGCGATGCCTATGGTAAGCCGCACTTATTCTCGTTTTGACACTTAGCGGGGATTAGCGAGGCGGACCCCCTCCGGTTTCGAAAGCCCGAACGGCTAAAAGTTGTCCCCCAGGACTTGGCACGACACAGTTTACGGCGCTTCCCACGCAAACCGAGAGGTTTCGCACTTCTTCAAAAATTCCGCCGTCCATCGATTTCACAATGATCACAGGCCGTCCATCGGCGGCCCAATAGGCTCGAAGATCATTCGCCTTTGCAAACGTCGCGACGCTGTCGTCCGGCGCATATGGCTCGCCGCGCGGAGCAACGTTCAGCACCAGATATTCGTCGAGAATGCTCCCAGGCACGACATGATAAAGCGAAAGTTCACGCTTCCCGTCAGGCGACTCCACTTTGCCGATCAATCGCGCATCAGGATCACTGCAACTCATCAGTGCAGCGACAACCGGAATCACGGCTAATGATTTTGCGCGCAACGACATTCCCAAGAACTAGACCCCTGCTCCCGCGCGTCCAAGAAAAAGCTTCCAATGTAGGATTTCGCCTGCTTGGCTTGCCGGTCCCGACTCGCGTGGGGCAGGCTCTTTCAGATCGTCGATTCTTCTCCCAGCCTGCCCTGACGCTCGGCCTGACACTTTCGAAGATGAACAAGGTAACAGTCAGGGTAACAACCCCCCGTTTGAGGGGTCAGTGGGTGACAAGCTAGGTGACGCACCCCGCTTGACGACTTATGTCGGCACTAGGGAATTTGAAGGAAACAGGCGACGTGTTCGAAATTGTCCCCGTCACCCACGATCTCGGCGACTTCAAGGTGCGTCGCGCGCTGCCCGCCAAAACCCGGACGATGGTCGGACCGTTCATTTTCGTCGATCAGTTCGGCCCGGCGCGATCAATCTGATGACCGCGGGCAGTGGCATCGTTCACAGCGAGCGCTCGCCCGATGCGG